>JAKLDZ010000112.1 GCA_022703255.1 Myxococcota bacterium
CTTCTTCTTCGGGAACTCGAGGTGATCGATCCGGAGGTTGTGCTGTCTTGCGCCGCGGACGACGATGTTTTCCAGTTCCATGTTGCAGGTCAAATGAAGGGGAGATGGGAAGGCGCGCGGGGGAGCTACTTGCGGACGACCTTGGCGCGGAGCCTGGGTCCGCGCACGCGGCCGAGGACGCTGAAGCCCTCGGCGACGATGACGTTGTCGCCGGGGACGAGGTCGAAGGATCGGGAGAGCTCGAGTCGCCCGGCGTCGCGGTCGTGGGAGGGCGGTTCGCCGGTCTGGTCGATGCGTTTGCCGTTGAGGAAGAGGCGGATCTCGGAGAGTCCGCCGCCCCTGTCGGTGGCGCGGACCCGGACGGAGAGACGGGGCACGGCGGTTTCGACGGGGGGGCCTTCGGCCCATTCGAGGCGAGGGGGGAGGCCGATTCCCTGGCTGACCTCGCGGGGGACCTGCGGGGTCTTGCCGTCGAGGAACTCCCGCAGGAGGCCTGGGCGGTGGAAGCTTTCGAAGAGCTGGTCGGCGCTGAGCAGGTCGGCCTGACGGAGGTCTGCGCCGACGCGGAACAGCACGCGCTCGAAGGTCGCGCTCTCCCCCTCGAACAGGCCATCATCGGTGTGCGCCAGTCCGCCGTCGCGTCCCTCGAGCTCGAAGGTGCGCAGGGCGAGGGCCATACCGTCGGAGAGACGGTGCATCCGCAGGTCGGAGCCGGCGGCGATTACCACCTTGCCGTCGGGACGCCACGCCGCCGCCGAGACGGGGCCATCGTGGCCGCGAAGCGTGTGGCGCAGACCGCCGTCGCCGGAGTCCCAGATCTTGAGAGCACCGTCGCTTCCGGAGGAGGCGATCAACGCGCCGTCGGGACTGTAGGCGAGGGAGAGGACCTCTTCGCCGTGCGCGGCAATCGTGTCGCGCAGGGTGCCCCGCTCGGGCTCCCAGAACCGCAGCGTCTTGTCCGCGCCCGCAGAGGCCAGGGCGAGACCGTCGGGACTCCACGCGACCGCGTGCACACCTTCCTCGTGGCCCTTGAGAGAGCGACGGGACGCGCGGTTCTTGAGGCTCCAGATACGAATCGACTTGTCATCGGAGCCGGAGGCCACCAGGTCGCCCTGCGGGTGGATGGCGACGGAGCGTACGGGACCGGAGTGGCCCTGCAGCACGGCGCGGCATGCGCCGGAGGAGGCGTCCCACACGCGAACGGTCTTGTCGTCGGAGGCGGAGGCGATCAGGGCGCCGTCGCGGCTGAAGGCCAGGGCGTGGACGGGGCCCTTGTGGCCTTCGAGGCGGGCGCTGGGGGCGCCCGTTTTCGTATCCCACATTCTGATGACGCGGTCCTCGCCAGCCGCGGCGATCAAGGCGTCGCGCGGGTGAAACACCAGGGCGCGGACCCCCGGGCTCTGGGCATCGAGGCTCGCGCGCAGGCGCCCCTGATCGAGATCCCATAGCCGGAGAGTCTTGCCGTCGCCCGCCGCCGCCACGGTGCTGCCGTCGGCGCTCCAGGCCACTGCGGCCAGCTTGCTGGCGCGCCCCTCGACGCCGTACAGCAGCTCGCCGCCGACGGCGTTCCAGATCTTGAGCTGGCGGTCCACGCCGCCGGAGACGATGCGGGCGCCGTCTTTGGACCAGGCCAGGGCGGTCACGGGATCGGCATGCCCCTCGAGCTTCATGCGCAGTTGCTGGGTCTTCGGATCCCAGACCCGAATCGCCTCGTCGCTGCCCGCGGAAGCCAACCCCGAACCGTCGGGGGCGAAGGACAGCGCCAGGACCGCTGCGTCGTGCCGAAGTTGCACTTGGCGCGGCTCACATGTTTTCGTATCCCACCATCGGATGGTCTTGTCCCCGGCCGCGGAAACCACGGAGGCGCCGTCGGGACTGAAGCGCACCGCTTCCACGGTCTCCGTGTGTCCCTTGCAGGTCGCTCGCACCGCACCGCTCGCCGAGTCGAAGAGCTCTACCAGCTTGCCGCTCGCTGCCGCGATCAACGAGGCGTCGGGGCTCCAGGCGACGCTCGTGACACGCTCCGCCGCGGTCTTCATCGTCGCGCGCTCTTTCCCCTCACGAGCATCCCAGACGATCACCGAGGCCCCGTCGCCGCCAGTCACCAGCGCGGAGCCGTCGGGGTGGAACGCCACCGAGGTCATGCGCCCTCCGGTCCGGTAGAGCGTGTGCTTCTGCGCGCCGGTGGCGAGGTCCCAGAGGATCGCGGACTCGTCCCAGCTCGCCGAGACGGCCGTGGAACCGTCGGGGCTGACGGCGACGGCGGCGACGGCCTGCTTGTGTCCGTAGAGCGTGGCGCGCAGAGCGCCGGACTGTGCGTTCCAGAGCTTGAGGGTCTTGTCGCGGCTCGACGAGACGAGGGTCTGGCAGTCGGGGGAGAAGGCGACGGCGGTGACGGGTTCGGCGTGGCCGGACTGCAGGACGAAGGCGGGGCGTCCGGCGATGACGAAGCGTTCGGGGGCGACGCGAGCGCAGGGCTGCATGGGGCAGGCGCCGGAGCAGCACGCGAAGGCTGGGGCGAGGAGCAGTCCCCAGGGGACGGCTCGCACGGCATCGCGGACGGTCAGGCGCATGGTCGCGCGAGCACTAGGCCGCAAGGAAGGTGAGGAGTCAAGCCGCGTGGGGCCTGGGACGCCGATGCTACTTTCCGAAGTCCAGGGCCCAGGCGTTGAGCGTGCCGGTGTTGCCCTTGGCGACGTCGATCAGGCGCAGCTTCCAGGTGCCGGAGGCGTCCTTGCCGGCGAACTGCGGGAGGTCGAAGGACTCCTGGATCTGCTGCTTGGACCCGCCGGTCTGATCCCAGACCTTCACCTGCGTGCCGTCGTGCTCGAGGGAAATCACCAGGTCGCCGACCCAGTCGTGGGTGACATCGAGGTGAAGCGTGACGCTCTTGGCCTCGAACACGTCGGGCACGCCGATCGTGCTCGTTGCGCCGGTCTGGCTCCCATCGGGGATGGCCACCTGCGATTCGCTGCCGTAGCGCACGGAGTTCTCGGAAGCGCCGCACAGCGAACCGTCGGGGGAGAAGCAGTTGTCGCGGACGCCGCTGACGCCGAAGGTGGAGTCACCGACGCGCTGGCGGACGGCGACGAGCAGGTCGCGCCACGAGGCGCGGTAGCCGTTGTCGAGGGCCCAGGCGATCTTGGCGAGCACGGGGCCGGCGAACTCGTTGGCGCCGGCGGAGACCTCGACGACGCTGGACATCAGGTCGAGGTTGGCCCAGCCGCCCTTGCCGCCGAGGATGGGCGCGACGTAGTACTCGTAGCCGAGGCAGCCGCCGTACAGGAAGATCTGGTAGCTCTGGGGGTAGACGGGACGCGACCAGAAGTCGCTCGCGCCGAGCATGCTGTGGCCGTCGTACGCGACGATCTCGTGCTCGCTCAGGGCCCTCTGGAAGTTGTCGAAGTGAGCGTAGTCGGACAGCCCGCTGAACTCCTTCGGCGAGTACAGATCGATCTCGAAGTCCACGCCGCCGATGGGTTTGACGAACCTGCGCCCGAGGGGGGCAGCAGAGACCTGCTGGAAGCCCGCGCCCTCGAGCCACGACGACATCTCGCGGAAGCCGCGCATCCCGATGTCGTTCTCGGACAGCGCCCCGTCGCCGATCTGGCCGAACAGCACGACCGCGGTGACCTTGCCGTCCTTCACGAGCTGGTCGTACTCGGGGTACACCACCTTCGAATCCGGCAGCAGCTTCGAAAGCGTCACCGTCATCTTCTGCGTGGAAATGCTGCACGCCGCCTTGTCGGGATTCCACAGGTACCAATACACCGAGGCGTCGAGATCCATGTGACCATCGGGATCCGCACACGTGTCGGCCGCGTCGCTCATGACCGAGTAGGGCTTGATCGGCACCTCGGCGGTGAAGACCTGACCCTGCTCGACACCGTCGGCGGCGCTGTGCAGCAGCACCGCGTTGACGCCGCGGATGCGCCAGCGACGCAGCTTGTCGCTGGCCACCGACTTGGCCAGCTGCGCGGTGATCCACGCGCCGTCCACGAGCCACTCGACCCGCGAGTCGGAGGTCGCGTCCTCGGCGAGGGACTCGAGGTAGAACTCCCCACGCTTGCGCAGGTAGGTCAGGGCGAACTGCCCGAGCTCCGCAGGCGCGCCAGCCAGCTTGTACGCCGGTGCCTCGACGTCGGCCTCCAGGTCCACCTCCACCTCGCGGCCGTCCGGGTTCATGTAGGCCGTGTCCGCCTTGCCGCCGTTGGTCGGGTCCGCAAGGAACGGGTTCGCCCCGTAGACCTCGTCGTCCACCGACCCCTCGGACGCAGCCGAACATCCGCCGATCACCAGCCCCAACAAGCCCAAGCCGACAAGCCAAGAAGAGCGCATGGAGGAACCTCCGAAAGAGGACCCGTGTAGGATAACAGAGCACATGGGCGGCGCAAGTGCGTTTTTCTTGGCCATCGCAGATTGGCCCCGAAAGTTCGCTTCGCCCTCGATCCTAGCAGCCGGAAAGGGATCGCGGCAGGGGCACCCCGAGACGTCGTCAGGGTTTCGGAACGAAGCGATAGCCGGCCCCGCGGACGGTGAGGAAGTGCTGAGGGTGGGCCGGCTCGCGCTCGAACACGCGGCGCAGCCTTGCCATGAAGACGTCGACGGTGCGGGTGTTGAGCTCGGGAGAGACCTCCCAGACGTTGGCGAGCAGCTCTTCGCGGGGGATGACGCGTCCCGGGTTGTCGGCGAAGTAGCGGAGCATGCGGAACTCGAGGTCGGTGAGGGATGCGGGGCGGCCCCAGGCAAAGGCCTCGCGCGACTCCCAATGGATCTCGTGCTCGGCGAACCGGTACGCCCCGGCCCCAGGCGCAGCCGTCGCACGCGTCGCACCATCCCACGTCCGCCTCCGGAGGACCGCCTTCACGCGACCCATGAGCTCCTGCAGAGCGAACGGCTTGGTGACGTAGTCGTCGCCGCCCGCTTCGAGGCCGCGCACGATGTCGTCGAGGGATCCCTTCGCGGTGAGGAACATCACCGGGACGGTGACGCCGGCCGTGCGGACTTCGCGGCAGAAGTCGAACCCGTTTCCGTCGGGGAGCATGACGTCGAGCAGCACCAGATCCGGAGATCGCGAGACGAGCTGTCGGGCCGTGGCGACATCGGGGGCGACGTCGACGTCGTAGCCCTCGGCGGAGAGGTTGTATTCGAGAGCGAAGGCGAGGTGCTTTTCGTCTTCGACGATGAGCAGGCGGTATTTCATGACGTCGCCATGGGGGTCTGGTCGGCGGGTTGCGACACGGGGAGCTCGACGGTGAAGGTCGTGCCTTGATCGGGGCCGGCGCTGGCGACCGCGATACGGCCTCCCATGCGTCGAAGGATGGCGGAGACGACATACAGTCCGAGGCCGGTGCCCTGGACCGTCCTGCCTTCGCGCGGGACGCGGTAGAAGCGCCGGAAGATTTTCTTGAGCTCGGCGGGCGGGATGCCGATGCCTCGATCGGACACGGTGATGACGGCGCGGCGCGGGGAGGCGTCGATGTGGAAGGTGATGCGAGCGGGGCGCGGCGAGTACTTCACGGCGTTGTCGAGCAGGTTGAGGAAGATGGTCTCGACGGCGACGCGGTCGGTGATGACGGGGATGGGCGGGAGGTCGGTGGGCTCGACCACGATCTCGTCGTTGGCCAGGTCGTGGCGTTCGCGGATTCGTGCGGCGCACACGGTAGCGAGCTGGGCGAGGTCGGCCTGTTGTTCGCGCAGATCGCGTTGTCCCTGCTCGAGCCTTCCCGCATCGAGGACATGCTCGATGAACGTGCGGAGTCGCTCGACGTCCTTTTTCATCATGGCGACGAAGCGGGCGTGCATTTCGGGTGGGAGGTTGCGGGCCTCGAGGGTTTCGATGGACAGCGAGAGGCTGGCGAGGGGGGACTTGAGCTCGTGGGTGACGTTGTCGACGAAGGCGTTTTGCTGGTTGACGTAGAGGGTCTGGCGGACGTTGCCGATGACGAGCAGCAGGATGGTGACGACGACGAGGACGAGGAAGAGGGAGCCGAAGGAGAGGATGACCCAGTAGCCGGCGCCGAGGTCGGGCATGTCGGCGGTGCGGGTGGACAGGACGTAGTAGCTGGTGAAGACGATGTTCCAGCCGACGAGGACGGCGATCGTGAACAGGATGGCGAGGACGCCGATGACGATTTGGACCCAGACGGGTCGGGTGCGAGCCATGGCGTGGTTCCGTGCAGGGGGTCGGGTCAGCCGGCGCGAGGGCGATCGGTGGAGGGTTGGCCGAGAGAGGGCCAGGACTTGGGAAGAAGGATGGTGAAGGTCGTGCCGCTCGACTCGCTCGAGCTGAAGTCGACCTTGCCGCGCAGGTACTTCTCGCCGAGCAGCCGAATGCTGTAGGTGCCGATGCCGCGGCCTTCGCCCTTGGTGCTGAAGGAGCGGAGGAAGATCTGGTGGCGAGCCTGTTCCGAGACGACGCCCGGGTTGTGGACAGCGAAGACGATCGACTCGCCGAGGTCCTCGGCCGACAGCGTGATCGTGCTCCCGTCGTCGGTGGCTTCGAGGGCGTTCTTGAGCATGTTGCCGAGGATGCGGCGCAGCAGGGCGATGTCGGTGTCGATGGCGGTGTCGGGGAGGTCACCCAGGACGACGGAGCGAGTCTGGCCGAGGGGGCTGGAGGCCCAGGTGGTGCGCAGGTTCTGGGCGAGGTCGCGGACGGCGACCTGGGAGAGGTTGACTTTGAGCTCGCCGGTCTCGGCGGCCATGAGCTGGCGCTGGCTGTTGATTTCCTCGACGAGCTGCTCGGAGAGCGGCAGGAGCAAGCGCAGCAGATCGGGGTCGGAGCAGGCATCGGCAGGTTCGGCGAGGAGGTGCGCGATGCCGAGGATGGCGCCTGCGGTGTTGAGGACGTCGTGGAAGAAGATGCGCTCGAGCACGCGTCTTCGTTTCTCGGCGCCGATGTCGCGCAGCGTGACGATGGACATGGGCTGCCCCTGGACGACGATGGGGGTAGCGAGGACCTCGATGTCGATGGCGGAGGAGCGGTCGGGCAGGACGGGCACGCTCCATTCGGTGGTGACGGAGGAGCCGATTCGTTGGGCTTCGGAGATGGCCTTGAAGGCGCCGCACCAGGCGCAGCCGGGGGTGGAGCCGCAGCCGGCGGCGCTGCTTGCGGCGCGGGAGCAGCCGAGGGGTTCGCCGAGGCGACGGCCGCGGAGGCTCTGCAGCATGCTGCCGCCGAACTCGCGGATCATGCGGTGATTGGCGGCGATGATGCGTCGATCGCGATCGAGCAGGACAGCGCTGACGGGCATGGCCTCGAGCAGGGTGGACAGCTTGACGAGCGCATCGACGGGGGGAGGCGAGAGGCGAGCGAGCTCGGCGGGAGCGCCCGGCTCCTGGGGCTCGTCGCGCTTCTGCGGGTCGCCGATCATCGGACGGCAGAGGGTAGCCGCCGGCACCGTGTCGGTCCAGCCCGGAGGTGGGAGGAGGGATCGGAAGCGTTGCGACGGGGTGCGTCAAGCGCAGCGCTGGTCTTGTCGCAGCGTGGTATCCTCCGCGGCTCGAGAGGGAGAAAGCCATGACGACTGAGGGACACGAAGCCGTATTCGAGGTGGGTGCGCAGTTCGAGGCCGGAGAAGTGTCCGGCAACCTGCAGGTCGGCAAGTTCGAGGCGTATTACGAGGAGCTGTTCGCGGAGGTGATCGAGGACGGGATCATCACGGCGGAGGAGCGTTCGCGGCTCGATCGAGCGGCCGAGAGCCTGGGGTTGGATCGTGCGCGTCTGCGCAAGCTCGAGCTCGCGTTGCAGGCGGCGTACGAGGCGCGTCATCAGGTGCGGATTCGCGATCTGACGGCGCCCATCGAGGACGAGGATGCTCCGCGTGCGTCGCTGCAGCCGCTGGAGCCGGCGACGGATCAGAGGACGCTGGCGCTGGAGCGCCGGGTGAAGTTCCTCGAAGCGCGCATCGCGGATCTGGAGCGGGAGCTGGAGGAAGCGAAGACGCAGGTGGCGGTGGAGGTGGATCTCTCGGACTTCGCTGCGACGCCGCAGCGCGCGGTGCCGGAGGACGACCCGCTCGAGCTGCAGCGTCGGGTGCGCCACGACCCGCGCGACGTCGAGGCGATCCGCTCGCTGTTCCGTCTGTTCGGGAGGAAGGGCGACATCGATCGTCGCTGGTGCATGTCGCACGCGCTGGTGTATCTGGATGCGGCGACGGAGGAGGAGCGCAAGTTCTTCGCGCAGTACCACGATCCGCTGATCAAGCCGAAGTCGTCGCTGCAGCGGGAGGGTTGGAATCGCCTGCTGTTCCATCCGGAGCAGGAGGTGCTCGTGGGTGAGATCCTGGCGGTGGTGGTGTCGGCGGTGCTGCTCGGGCGCGTGTCGGCGCTGCGTCGGGACAAGGCCTTGCCGAAGCTGGATCCGGCGCGCAAGCAGAACCCCGCGGAGTCCACGCTGCAGGCGGTGCGATGCTTCTCGTGGGCGGCGGCGCTGCTGGGAATGCAGTCGCCGGCGTTGTATGCGGATCCGCAGTACACGGGGACGGTGGAGATGGTGCCGGGCATTCCGCCCGCCTCGCGGTTCGGCAAGCAGGCGCTGTCGGGCAGGTCCGCGCCCGAGCTGGCGTTCCTCGCGGGCCATCACCTCTCGGGCTATCGGGAGGAGACCTTCACGCGACAACTGTTCTCCTCGATCCCCGATCTGGAGGACATCTTCCTGGCGGCGCTGAGCATCGGCAACCCCGGGCTTCCGCTGGCCGGGCAGGTCAAGGCCCGCGTGGTTCCCATCGCCAAGGCGATCGAGCCGATCCTGGAGCCGGCCGCGGTGGACCGCCTGCGCGGGCAGTTCCTGCGCTTCGTCGAAGAGGGCGGACGCACGAACCTGCAGCGTTGGGCGAACGCGGTGGACAAGACCGCCTCGCGCGCCGGACTGCTGCTCGCCAACGATCTGCGCGCGGCGCACACCATGATCGCCCTCGAGGATCCCTCCCACCTCGAGGAGCGCATGGACGACCTGCTGGAGTTCACGACCAGCGAGCGCTATGGGCGCCTGCGCCGTCAGCTCGGCGTCCACATCGAATCCAACTGAGCCCACTCTCCCCACCACGACGAAGCGAACCGGCAGCGTTGCCGCGCGCAGGATCACCCGGGCAGCGATCGCACCCGACCTGTGCTTGACCCGATCGGATCGTCTTCTACAATGACGAGCCGGGGCGCTCGGAAGCCCAGGGATGTCGAAGCGACCCTACATATCGACCGGACACGCAGCGAAGCTGCTCGGCGTGACACCCGACACGGTCCTCAAGTGGATCAAGCGGGGGCGGCTGGTGGCGTTGCGCACCGCGGGGGGTCACTTCCGGATCCCGCGAGAGCAGATCGACAGCCTCGTCGAGGCGCTCTCGTCGTCGGCGTCCCAGGCGCAGAAGAGCCCGCCCCAGCACTGCTGGGAGCACTTCGCCGCCGACGGCTCGGTGGCGCCCGAGTGCCGCAGCTGTCTGGTCCACCGCAGCCGGGCCGACCATTGCTGGGAGCTGATGCGCTATCCCAAGGAGGCGGGCTTCACGGCGTGCTTCCACGTCAAGACGACGTGCGATGCGTGCGAGTACTTCCGCGAGCGGCAGCACGCTCCGGTGCGTCTCCTGATCGTGACCGACAGCGCGGAGCTGCGACGTCGGGTGTCGCTCGGTGTCGAGACGCAGAGCCGGTTCCGGGTGGAGTTCGCCTCGCACGGGTACGACTGCTCGTTGCAGGTGGAGCGGTTCCGTCCGGAGCTGGTGGTGATCGACGGCAGCCTCGCGGTGGACGAGTGTGCGGCGCTGTGCACGCATCTTGCGAACGACCTGCGCATACCGGGTGTGAAGATCGTGCTGGCGGCGACGCGCGCGGGCAAGGTGATGGAGCGCGCGCCCGGGGTGGTGGGCGAGGTGGGGAGCGGCTTCGAGCTGCGAGATCTGCTGCCATGGGCAGGGCCTGGCGCCTGCGGCGAGTGACGGGGAGATCGGTGCGGGGTCCGGGCCACGGCGTGCCGCACGGGGCAGCGGGAGAAGCCTCTTGACGCGACCGGTGGACCGGCCGACGAGGGATCCGGGTCAAGAGCCCGGGAGAGAGCGATGAAGAGAAGCTGGTGGCGGACTGGGTTGGGCATCGGGGTGGTGGCGTCGGCGGTGGGGTGCGGAGCGGGACAGGGTGCGTCCGATTCGCCCGTGTGTCCGACGACGAGCCCGATGACCGTGGCCTATCCTGCGTCCGCGGCCTCGGCAGCGGCGGCAGCGACGCCTCCCACGGTGGAGGAGGCCCGCGAGTTCGTGCGGGTGCTCGACTCGGACCTGCGCAGGCTCTGGATGCAGCGCGATCGCTCCTCGTGGGTGAACCAGAACTTCATCACCGACGACACCGACCAGCTTGCGTCGAACGCCGAGGAGGCGTCGATGGAGTACCTGAGCCGCAAGATCCGCGAGGCGAGGCGGTTCGAGGGGCTGCAGCTCCCGCCGGAGATCGCGCGGCAGATCGCGTTGCTCAAGCTCGCGAGCGCGGCGCCGGCGCCGGACAACGCTGCGGAGCGGGCGGAGCTGGCGACGGTGCTCACGCAGATGGGGAGCCTGTACGGCAAGGGCAAGTACTGTCCCGATCGGCTGAAGGGGAGCAAGGCGCCGTGCCTGTCGCTGCACGAGCTCGACGACATCATGGCGAAGAGCCGCAAGGCCGACGAGCTGCTCGACGCGTGGAGCGGGTGGCACGGGATCGCAACCCCGATCAAGCCGTTGTTCCAGAGGTACGTGACGCTGTCGAACAAGGGGGCGAACGAGATCGGCTACGGGGATCTGGGCCAGCAGTGGAAGAGCGGCTACGACATGCCGCCGGCGCAGTTCGAGGCGGAGGTGGAGCGGTTGTGGCAGGCGGTCAAGCCGCTGTACGACGAGCTGCACTGCTACGTGCGGGCGCGTCTGCGCAAGCACTACGGCGCGGAGAAGGTACCGGAGAAGGGGCCGATCCCTGCGCACCTGCTCGGGAACATGTGGGCGCAGGAGTGGGCGAACATCTACGACCTGGTGGCGCCGTTCCCGAAGGAGCCCTCGTTCGACGTGGGCAAGAAGCTCGCGGGCCGGAAGGTCGGCGCGAAGGAGATGGTGCAGAAGGGGGAGAGCTTCTTCACCTCGCTCGGGCTCGAGCCGCTGCCCAAGACGTTCTGGGAGCGCTCGCTGCTGCGCAAGCCGCAGGATCGCGACGTGGTGTGTCACGCGAGCGCGTGGGACATCGGGAGCACGAACGACGTGCGCATCAAGATGTGCATCAAGCCGACGGAGGAGGATCTGATCACGGTCCACCACGAGCTTGGGCACGTGTTCTACTACACGCAGTACTACAAGCTTCCGATCCTGTTCCAGAGCGGGGCGAACGACGGGTTCCACGAGGGGATCGGGGACACGATCGCGTTGTCGGTGACACCGAAGTACCTGAAGTCGCTGGGGCTGATCGACGCGGAGCCGGACAACGACAAGGCGCGGATCAACCTGCTGATGAAGCAGGCGCTCGAGAAGGTGGCGTTCCTGCCGTTCGGGCTGCTGATCGACAAGTGGCGTTGGGACGTGTTCGCGGGCAAGACGTCGCCGGAGCGTTACAACGCTGCGTGGTGGGAGCTGCGCACGCGCTACCAGGGGGTGTCTGCGCCCGGGGCGCGCGGGGACGGGGCGTTCGATCCGGGGGCGAAGTACCACATTCCGGCGAACACGCCGTACATGCGCTACTTCCTCGCGCGCATCCTGCAGTTCCAGTTCCACCGCGCGCTGTGCAAGGCGGCCGGCCAGCAGGGGCCCCTGGACACCTGCTCGATCCACGGGAGCAAGGCGGCCGGGGAGAAGCTGCGCGCCATGCTCGCCATGGGCGCCACGCGCCCCTGGCCCGAAGCCCTCACCGCGATCAGCGGCGAGACCGCCATGGACCCCTCCGCGCTCGTCGAATACTTCGCCCCCTTGCAGGCCTGGCTGCGCGATCAGAACAAGGGCCAGACCTGCGGCTGGTGAGCCCCCTGCCCCCCTACCACTGCGTGAAGAACTCGGTCGGCACCGTGATCGCCTTGTAGGTGCCGAACCCCGTCGCAAGCTGCGCCGACCACACCACGCTCGTGTCCGGCGCAATCTCCAACAGCCGCCCCGCAACGCCGTCCGCCAGGAACGTGTTTCCCGCGTCGTACCGCTTCACCGACCCCAGCGCGAACGAGTAGAAGTCCGGCGTCTCGCGGTACTCCCACACGATCTCCGCGGTCTTCGCCAGGGGGTCGAAGGCGATCTCGATGACGCGGGAGTACTCCTCGCCGCCGGCCCGATGCAGACCGTTGTCGAGCATCAGCACGCGGTTCTTCGCCACGAACTGCGGATCATGGCAGTGCGCCCAGAGCCCTTCGCCGAAGTCCCCGCCCTTGCCCATCGTCCACAGAATCTCGCCCGACGGATACGCCACCTTGTAGATGCGATCGAGGTTGCGCATCGCCACGTAGAACGCCTGATCCTCGGCGTCGTACGTCAGCGCGTTGCCGTGCGTCCAGTCGAGCCCGATGTTGTACGGATCATCCTGGATGCACACGGGGCACAGATCCGTCAGCGGAACGTGATCGCGCGCGAGCCACTCCCACTGCACGCTCCCCCAATCCGCATCCAGGATCGCGATGCCGTCCCCCACCCACACCTTCGAGGTCCCCTGCTGCATCCGATCGAACGTGAGCGTCGCGAAGCGCCCGTCCGGCAGCGGATCGATGTCGTGATGGGCGAGCCGCTCGGTGAACTTCTTGACCACCGAGCCGTCGAGGTCGATGTCCACGAGCTGCACGGTCTGCTCGGCGGCGAGGCGTCCCTCGGGCAGGACCTCGACCTCGGAGACGAGGCCTTCCTGGTGGTTCTCGTACTCCCACAGGATGCGCCCCTTCCGATCGAGCGCCATGATGTGGCCGGTGGACAGGTAGCTGGAATCGAGGCTTGCCACGCCGAGCACGACGACGTCGTCGGTGTAGCGGTCCGCGTTGGCGACGGTGATCTCGACGGCAGGCAGGGCGGAGGCGCGCGTGGTGACGGGGTCGAGGGCGTAGGGCTCGCCGCACAGGGCGCCTTCGCACGCGCGCAGGCGATAGCGGTACGCGGTCTGCGGCTCGAGCCCGAGATCCAGCAAGCGCGTCCGATCGGTGCGTCGCGCCACTTCGTTCCAGGAACCGTTTGCGGCGTCCTGCCGCTCGATCGCCACGCTGGTGACGGAGGCGGGGACTTCCCACGACACGCGCACGTTGCGTCCCGAAACGGCGACGGCCGAGGCCTTGGTGATCGTGGGACCTTGCGGAGAGCCGTCTCCGTCGGAGGAGCCGTCGGAGCAGGCGGCCAGCACGACAATCAGCGCAGCGCATGCTGCGTTCAAGCGACCGGGAGAGCGAAGAGAGCAGGACATGGTGAGGGCGAAGGCTCCGTGTCGGAGGCGAGCGACGTGATCGAATGATTGGCGATCCGGGGCATGCGGGCAAGCTCGGTGCGGGGCCGAGGAGGCGAGGGGTGCGAGGACGTCGAATCGTTGCGCCAGGGGCTCGTTGTGCTAGCGTCCAAGCGCCGTTTTTTTGGCGGCTTTCGCGATTCCCGGGTGCATCTCGCGAGCCCGCTGCCAGCCGCGCAACGCTCACGCTGCTCAACCGCCTGCTCCATCACCGTGATCAGAACCATCGTCGGACTCGTCTTTGATCCCATCTGGAACGCCCAGCACCGGGCGGTGATCTACGGTGTGATCGTCGTGGTTCTGTTCCTGTCGGGCATGGGCCTGCCGCTGCCCGAGGACATCCCGCTGACCGCTTCGGGCTTCACCACGTTCAAGCAGGGCGGCGACACGTTCGTGTGGTGGCGCTACCTCATCACCTTCTTCGTCGTCGTCGTTCCGATCCTGCTCGGTGACCTGTGCGCCTACACCATGGGGCGACGCTTCGGGCTGCCGATCCGGGATCGCTTCCGCCTGCTGCGCAAGGCGCTCAACGACGCGCGGGTTGCGCGCGTGCAGGGCTGGTTCCAGCGCTACGGAAGCGCGGCGGTGTTCCTGGGACGCCAGGTCGCCGGCGTCCGGTTCGTCACGTTCTTCATGGCCGGCACGATGCGCATGAAGGTCTCCAAGTTCGTGCTGTGGGACTTCATGGGCTGCGTGGTGAGCGTTCCCATCTGGCTGACCCTGGGCACGCTCGCCGCCCACTTCGGGCGCCGTTGGCTGCACGCGGCGACGCGCACCGTGGGCGGGACGTTCCTGATCGCGGTGGCGATCGCAGCCCTGGGCCTGTTCCTGCTCACGAAGCTGCGGGGATCGAGCGGACCGCGACCCGAGGAGACCGGGCCGACGGCGTAGGGGGCGTCAGTCGCACGAGCAGCACGCGGTCGGATCGGTGCTGCCCGGATTGCCGCAGAACCCGATCGAATGTCCTGCCGCGCGGCAGGCGGCAACACAACCCTGCGGTGCGCATGCGCTGCAGTCGGGGGCTGCGGGGACGGCTTCACACGAGCAGCAGTTGGCTTGCGACTGCGAGCC
>JAKLDZ010000113.1 GCA_022703255.1 Myxococcota bacterium
GCGATATCCCGGAGCGCCGCCTCCAACGTGCGCGGCAAAGGACGATAGAACATCGGCACCGGATTACCACGCCACGCCCGTTCGCACCACGCGTCCAGGGCCATCGTGTCGATCCCGTCACCTGCTCGCTGCCCGCGTCCAGCGTCCGGTGCGCGACCGCGCGTGGCGACGAAGCGCGTCCTCGGGCGGGTCCGACGCACACCCGCACCGAGTTGTGTGGAGGCCGCGCGCAACTTGCTAACATGCCCCGCCATGTCGAACCGCAGGAAGATGTCCGCCTCGCCTCGAACCTTGGCGATGGCTGGTGTCGGCTTCACCTTCGCGTCGTCGATGCTCTGGCCTTTCGCTGCCGTGGGATGCCAGGACAGCGACGGAACGGCCGACACGTCGAGCCTCGACGCAGGCGCGGACTCCTCCAGTCCCCTGGGCGACGGCGCCGTTCCGGTCGATGCTCCGCACAGCGAGACGAGCACCGTCCATCCCGTCCCCGGATCCGCCGAATGCGCCTGGCAGCCGGGCGCGCGCCCTGCCGCACAGCTGCCGGACACCCACACCAAGCAGTACGTGATCGATCTCGATCACTGGCAGCTCTCCAACGACCGGGGAGACCCGGTCGAGACGCGCAGGAGGATGAACGACGCGATCCGGTGGGCGACGAGCAATGGCTACGACAAGGTCGTGGTGCCGGACGGCGTCTATCTGGTCGGAGAGACGGAGAGCGGCAACTACCAGGCGGGCATCGAGCTGCAGGGCAACATGACCCTCGAGCTGTCCCCCGGTGCCGTGATCGAAATGGTCGCCAACGACAAGTGGAACTACTGCGTCGTCACGGTCGGCGGCAACAGCAACGTCACCGTGCGCGGAGGAACGCTCCTCGGCGATCGCAAGGATCACAAGTACGACGCGAACGGCGGCGGTCACGACGAGGGACACGGTGTGTGTGTCTGGACTGGCGTGGATCGAATCCTGATCGAGGACATGGAGCTGCACGAGCTCACCGGCGACGGCGTGCTGATCGTCGGAGCCGCCGGCTCGAACGAGTCTGCCGAGAAACCCTCCACCAACGTGACGATCCGCAACAACCACATCCACCACAACCGCCGTCAGGGCATCTCCATCGTCGGCGGACAGAACGTCGTCGTGTCGGGCAACCACATCCACCACATCGAGGGGACCGCTCCTCAGTTCGGCATCGACATCGAGGGAGCGGGCCGTACCGACAAGGACATCCTCATCTACAGGAACAACTTCCACGACAACGCGGGCGGGGACTTCGTCACCTCTTCGGGGCACAACGTGTGGCTCGAGGAGAACGTGATGACGCAGTGCCAGGTGGACGAAGAGGGCAGCTACGATCCCGCGCTGCCGTGCGATCTGAAGTCGCAGAGCGACGGGCCGGTCATCCACTGGAAGGAGACCGACAACGTCATCGTCAACAACACGATCCGGATGATGAAGCCCACGGCGAACGGGATGTGGGGGATTCTGGGCTACACGGGCGGCGACGGGCCCACGCGCAAGAACCCGGTGGGCAACTACGTCGCGGGAAACACCCTGCACAACGCAGGGATTCACGCAGACGACAACAAGCTGTACTTCTTCTCCGGCAACACGCTCAACGACGGAACCCTGCTCGCGGCCTGGCTCGGTTGCACGCGGCTCGAGAACAACCACGTCAATCGGGTCAAGGGACTGACCTACATGTTCCGCAACACCGCAGGCGTCGCTCAGGACAACTTCGTCAACAGAACCGAAGGCGCCCCGCCCGACAAGGACATCCCGGTTCACTTCCCCATGGCGGACGATGCGCCCTACCGCAACTCGTCTCCGGTGTTCTGGTGAGGACGATGCGCATATCCACCAAGCTCCTGACAATCCTCGGTGCGACGAGCCTGGCCGCAGCCGCGGCGCTGCTGGCGGGGTCCGGGGTCGACCGCTCGCCCATCGGTCCGGCTCCCGACTCCGCGAAGCGGCTCATGCGGACGGGCGACGGCACCTGTCCATCCGGTGCCGGTGACGCCGGGGCGGGCCCGGAAATGATCCGGTTGCCCGCGGGATTCTGCATCGACAAGACGGAAGTCGCGCGCGGGCAGTACGCCGCGTGGCTCGAGACGTCGCCCTCGGTCGGCAAACAGACGGCGGAGTGCGCCAAGAACGAGGACTTCACCCCCACGTGCAACTGGCCTCCCGACGCGGAACCGAACCGTCCCGTGACGTGCGTGGACTGGTGCGACGCCAAGGCGTACTGCGAGGCCGCGGGAAAGCGGTTGTGCGGCCGCATCGGCGGCGGCGCCGTCCCCTTCGCTCAATACGACGACCCCGTCATCAGCGAATGGCATGCAGCCTGTACGTCGGGAGGGAAGTACGAGTACCCCTACGGCGCGGAGCTCGACACCAAGCTCTGCCGCGGCGGCGACGCCGAAGACTACACGACCTGGGGACTCGTCGATGTCGGGAGCCTCACCGGCTGCCACTCGCCCGATGCGACATACCAGGACGTCTTCGACCTGAGCGGCAACGCTGCGGAGTGGGAGAACGCGTGTGACGGGGACGGGCCCGAGGCCGGGTGCCATATCCGCGGAGGGAGCTTCGAGCACAACGAGCACGGTCTGCGGTGCGCGATGGCGCGCGAGCTGCACTGGCCGCGAATGCGAGCAGTGGCCGCAGTGGGATTCCGCTGCTGCGCCGACTGAAGACGCTCCCCCACGCCGCGACAGGATGACCCCGTCGTCGCCGTGCCCTCACGCCACGCCCTTGCCGCTCGCTCTCCTCAGAAGGAATCCTCGGCGTCTTCCGCGGCGTCGGCGGGCTCCTGGGCATCGCTCACGGACGCCTCGGTCGGCTCCTCGGCATCGCTCACGGACGCCTCGGTCGGCTCCTCGGCATCGCTCACGGACGCCTCGGTCGGCTCCTCGACGTCCGGTTCGTAGTACTCCACGTCGGCGAAGCCGCCGTCGTAGCCTCTGCAGAGCGCGTCGTTGCCGCTCGGATCGGAGGCTTCGAACTGACGGCTGATGCAGACCTTCGTTCCCTCGGGATCGGAATCCACGACCGAGGCGCCCCAGGGGTTGGCGGCCGCCATGTTCACGCAGTCGTAGCCGCCGCGGCAGTCACCGTGGTCGTCGCAGCGCTTCATGCAGAACGTGCGCTGGAACCGGGGGAAGGTCTGGGGATCCTCGCACACCGGGTCGAGGCGGCTCTGGAATGCGACGCACTGCGACTCTTCCGGACAACCGTTCGGCTCGCAGTTGAAGACGGTGCAGTATCCGCCGGGCTGCGTCGAGTCGCACAGGCGGTCTCCTCGCAACGAGCAGTCCGTGGACGACGAGCAGTCGTCGCCGATTTTGGGCGAGCACCCCGCTGCGAGCATCGCCACAAGCAACGCCGCCGCGAGCCACGCAGGGGAGGAGAACCGCCGATTCATGCGGGGCGAACCCTAGCGAAACCCCTGCGGGACGCAACCCCCATGAAATCCCCCTCGCCCGAAAGGCCTTCGTGGGCGATGATCCGGCCCCGACAGGTCCCCAGCATGGCCCTCCTCATCGGTCCGGAATGCATCCAGTGCGCGGCCTGCGCACCCGAGTGCCCCAACGACGCCATCCGCGCCGACCAGGACTCCTTCGTCATCGATCCGTCGCTCTGCACCGAATGCGTCGCCTTCTACGACCAGCCACGCTGCCTGTCGCTCTGCCCCGTCGAATGCTGCCTCCCCGACCCCGACCGCGCGGAGACCGAGGACGTCCTCGCTGCCCGCGCAATCGAGTTGCATCCCGACGACGACGAGCTGAAGGCTCGCATCGACGCCAACGACTTCCCCTCCCGCTTTCGAAGATGACGCCCCTCCGATCCCCCTCGGCAGTCCTGCTCGCAACCACGGCGTGCGCTTGCTTGTCCGCGTGCGCTGGGGCAAGCCCGCTGCTGCACCCCGCCCACACGCTGCGCCCCGGTCAGACCCGATTCTCGGCAGGCATCGCCGGTCAGTTCGCCCTGGGCGAAGCTTCGAGCGCGTTGAACAACGCCCGCAGCACCCGGTCTCCCGCGGCGATCGACAAGCCCGCCAAGGACTACGTGCGAGGCGCCCTCGTCGCCGCAGCCATCGCACCGGGCCTCAGCCCCTTTGCCTCCGGCAGAACTGGCACCTGGGATGGCGGCGAGGCAGGCCTCAGCTATACCGGTCGCACCGCACGCATCGACGCACGTCATGCGCTCGACTTCGGAAGCCTCGCCCTGTCGGCCGGCATCGGCGCAAGCGCCATCCTCGGACATCGCACCGGGGGCACCAGCGATCAGCTCGATCACCTTCAGCTCGACGGACTGTCGGGATGGGGAGCCGACGTCCCTGTCGTCTTCGGTTGGCGCAGCAAGGCCGACGTCGTCTGGCTCTGGCTCGGCGCCCGGGGAGGCTACGAGCAGCTCCGCGGATCGATCGGCTACGTGCTGCCCTCAGCCGCTCCGGGGGATGCGGAAGCCACGCTCTCGGGCGACGTCGATGGGCACCGCGTCCACGCTTCCGCGCTCACCGGTCTCGCCATCGGATTTCGCCACGTGCATGCGGCGATCGAGATTCAAGGGGGGTGGCACGACGCGCGCGGGACCTTGTGGGGCGTGGACACGAAGGTGCAGGGCTTCACGCTCACGCCAGCCGCCGCGCTCATCGGCTCGTTCTGAGCCCGCCCCCGTCCGCCCCGCTCACTCGGTGTGCGGAAGGCCCGCTGCGCCGGACTGCAGCCATGCGGCCACGACCTGCGCCGCTGCATGAGCGGCAGACCGATGGTTCAGCCGCCAGGACTCGCGACCGTTCGGTCCGAGCTCGTGCGAGACGCCGAGCACCGCCGCGAAAGGCACGTGTCCCGGCGCGCAGGCCAGGCCGACCCCGAACGCCTCCAAGTGTTCCACGTCACAGTCGAGCTGCTGCGACAGGCGCAGCGCGAGCTGGCTCTCCATCGTCATCGCCAGCGGGCTCGCCACGCGCACCGGTCGCGTCGTCGACATCGACAGCGCGCTCGTCAGCACCTTGTGCGTGTCGATCTGGCCCGTCATCGGATCGGGATACGCCGCACGTCCCGCGACCACCGCGGCATCGCCGAGCAGCATGCGTGTGGCAACGACCACCTGTCCTGTGGCCAGTCCGCGGCCTGGATAGGCCGCGCAGGTTCCGAGGAGCACGACCCCCGCAGGGCGGGACGCGTCGATCCTCGACATCGTGCCGGCGGCGGCCATGGGCAGGCCGATCCCCACCGCGACCGCTTTGACCCGAAGACCACGCACCGTGGCCGACAGGGACGACCCCAGCAGCGAAGACAGCCCCTCGAGCTCGGGCGTGTAGGGAGCGACCAGGAGCACATCGGTCGTGGACACGGCTCCATTTTTACATCAACCGGGCACCGGACAACGATAGGATTCGCCCATGGACCTCGACACGCGAATCAAGAAGCTCGTGACCGGCATGTCCGCACGAGATGCCGCCGAAGCCCGCACCGCTCCGGAGCAGCCGTCCGGCTCCACCGAAGACAAGGACCGCTTCGCCGAGTTCTCGGCTACCGTCGAGGTCATGTTCCTGATGGCGGCCGTGGACGGCTCCATCGAGAGCGACGAGATCACCAAGCTCGCGGAAGGGATCCGTCACATGGCGAGCGGAGCCAAGCTCGACGAGACGACGCTCGCCGCGTGGCTGGAGGAGCTGCACGACAAGCTCGAGAAGGACGGCTGGAGCCGGAGGCTGTCCGAGGCTGCGGCGAAGCTCACGACGCCCGCTGCCCGCGCGCGCGCGTTCCGTCTGGCCACCGCGGTCGCGATGGTCGACGATCACGTGGCCCACGCAGAGGCCGCAGCGTTCGACGCCTTCTCGCACGCGCTGGAGCTCGAGGACGACGTCGTCTCGCGCATCCTGCGCGAGGTGCAGGAGGAGCTGTTCGGAGCGGGCTGATCCCCGCTTCCCGCCTCAGCCCCTCACCTTCCCCGGCCGCACGCGTCGAGGGTGCTCAAGATCTTCAGATACGTGTCCTTCGAAAGTCGTCCCCTGCGGTCGGACCAGATCGCGACCATGTGCTCGTAGACACGCACCTCACCTCCGCCCTTGAACACGTAGTCGTAGTCGCGCGTCTTCGCCAGGTGGTCGGACTCGTAGATCCGCGGCTTCATGCCGAACGCGCGCTCCATGCAACCGGAGATTGCCTCCTGCTGGGTGAACTTGCGACCGATCGACGGACGAGGTCGGATGCTCACCTGCTCCAGCTTGCCGGCCTTGCGGTTGGCCCACTGCAGCTCGGCCTCGCCGTACCAGGGGTGATCGACGGCGACCTCGAAGTTCAACCCGACGTGCTTGTTCGGCGCCGCCGACGGAAACACCGCCTGCATCGCCGCGGTTGCCCCGTCCACGTCGGCTCCAAAGTCGACCTTGCCGAGCTCGGTCAGCGGATAGCCGGTCCCCAGCCACGTGCGCGCTTCGGTCGGCGACACCTTCACCCTGCCATACGACGCCTGCAGCACCGCCTTCCAGAGCATCGCCGTCTGCTTGCGCCAGTGCGGATTCGGAGAGAACACCACCTTCTCCTGCCCGCCCCCGTGCAGCGTCGTCCCCCCGCAGTACAGCTGCAGGCCCCCGAACAGGTAGGAATCCCCGCTCCAGTGCACCGGAAGCTGCTTCCTGAGATTCGCACACACCGGCGCGATCTGCGCCCCCTCGCGCACCGAGAAGCTGAAGCGCGCGACGTGATCCGGCTCCTCCTTCCTCCACTCGAACGTCACGCTCCCGAAAGGCCCATCGGACAGGTGGACCACCGTGCGGTCCGAAAACGTCGTGTAGCCCGGATACAGCGTCCGCATCTTCGACTCGGTCTCCGCCATCGTGAGCGCGTCGAGCGAAGACGACGGGCTCTGCTTGCCACCACCCACGGAGCTCGAGCCGCCGGAGCTGCGGCTGAGGGAGGTCCGGATCGCGAACTGCGAGCCTGCGACGGCGAGGGTGACCACGACGGGGACGATGACGCCGGCGACGACGGCGATCGGATTGGCCTGTCGGTGATAGCGGAGCGGGACATTGGATGGCGCGGAGAACTGCGGCGGAGGCGTCCAGGTGCGCGGCGCCTTCCAGCCCGCCGGTGTCTGGGGAGACAGCACCGGCATCTGCCGCGGTTGATTCTGGACACCGCAGTAGCGGCACTTGACGATCGCGGACGGCTGCCGGACGTCCAGCGGCGCTCCGCAGTGCGTGCACTGAGAGATCATCGGCGGGATTGTACGCGCGTGCCTCCCCCGTTGCGACCCGTGATATCGTGCGCAGCACGATTCCAACCAGCGAGGGGCACCATGGCAGGTACGCAGGCGGACTTCAACGCCACCCGTGACGTCCTCGGGTCGGCCGGCATCCCCATCCTCGGCAAGATGGTCAACACGCACGAGGAGGCCACCGCGATCGCCGAAGAGCTCGGCTATCCGGTCGTGATGAAGCTCGTGTCGCCGGACGTCATCCACAAGTCCGACGCCGGCGTGGTGCTTCTCGACATCGACTCCAGTGCCGCGGTCGCTGCCGGGTGGAACACGATCATGGAGCGGGCGCAGAAGGCCGGCGCGAAGAGGATCGACGGCATCCTCGTACAGAAGCAGGCGCGGCCCGGCTTCGAGGTCCTCGTCGGCGCGCGCCAGGACCCCATCTTCGGCCCCGTCACCATGGTCGGCCACGGCGGCAAGCTCGTCGAGCTGTACAAGGACGTCTGCCCCGGGGTCGGCGTGCTCTCGCGTGCCGACGTCGAACGCATGCTGTCACAGACCCTGGCGGGGCGCGTGATCGACGGCTTCCGCGGACCGCCCCTCGACAAGGAGGCCGTGATCGACCTCGCCCTCAAGGTCTCGCGCCTCATGGATGAACGCCCCGACCTGACCGAGCTCGATCTCAACCCCGTCATCCTCTACCCCAAAGGCTTCGCCATCGTCGATGCTCGCATGATCCTCGGCGACCCCGTCTTCCGCCCACGCGCGGGCGACATGTCCCCCAAGCGCATGGAAAGCTTGCGCGCCATCTTCGAAGCCCGCTCCGTCGCAGTCGTCGGCGCCTCCAAGCCAGGCTCCATCGGCGGCATCATCCTCAAGAACTCCAGCCGCGTCGGCAAGCTCTTCCCCATCAACCCCAAGCGCGAAACCCTCCTCGGGCTCAAGTGCTACAAGACCTTCCAGGACATCGGCGAGCCGGTCGACGTCGCGGTCTTCGCGGTCTCCCCCGAGACCACCATCAAGTCCTTCGACGAGTTCTGCGAGGCGAAGGGGCGCGGCGCGATCGTGGTCAGCGACGGCTTCGCGGAGATCGGACGCACCGACCTGGAGGATCAGCTTCGCGCCGTGTCGGTGAAGCACGACGTCGTGTACATCGGCCCCAACGGCCTCGGCGTGTTCGACAACTTCAGCGGCCTGAACACGATGTTCCTCCCTATCCGCCGCTCCGAGGTGCCGTCGCACGCTGGACCCATCGGCATCATCTCCCAGAGCGGTGGCATCGGCCTCGAGCTGCTCGAAATGCTCGCCGCCGACAACCTGCCCGTCGGCCAATGGGTCTCGTGCGGCAACGCCAGCGGCGTGTCCATCGCCGAGCTGCTCGCTCACATGGGCAACGACCCGCGCATCAAGGTCGTCGCCGCCTACATCGAAGGCATGCGCAACGGACGTCAGTTCATGGAGATCGGCCGCGAGGTCGCCAAGAAAAAGCCCGTCATCATCATCAAGGGCGGTGTCGGCGGCGGCGCCGCCGCCACGATGTCCCACACCGCCTCCCTCGCCGGCTCCTTCGAAGCCTTCAAGGCCGCGTGCAACCAGGCCGGCTTCTTCCTCCTCGAAGACCTCACCGAGGACCCCAAAATCCTCATCAACGTCCTGTCGATCCTCACCCGCCAACGCCCAGCCCGCAACGACCGCGTCGCCGTCGTCAGCGTCGGTGGCGGCGCCGCCATCCTCCTCGCCGACCAGGTCACCGCGATGGGCATGCGAATCACGACATTCACCGATCGCACCAAGGCGCGCCTCTCCGAGCTGCTCGCCTTCAAAATCCACGCGGCCGGCGAGCAGGAGCGCGCACGCATCGCCCAGCGTGTCGCCGCCAACCCCCTCGACCTGTTCGGCGACGCCGACGACGATCGCCTGCTCGACGCGCTCCACATCCTCGACGAGGACGAGAACACCGACGCCATTGTCGCCGCGCTCTACTTCCAGGTGCCCTATCTGACCGAGTACATCGCCGAACGGCTCGTCGAGGTGAACCGCGAGCTGCACAAGCCCCTGATCATCTCTCCGCGCGGCTTCTCGCCGTACCTGGCCCAAACCCGCGCGTACATGACCAGCAAGAACCTCCAGACGTACACCGTCCCGATGGTCAAACCCCTGCGCATCGCCATGGACATCTGGCGACGCTACCCGTCCCTGGACTTGCTGACCTCGTAGCCCCCCCCGTCCGCTGCGACCGAGCGCTCCCCAACGCGTGAGCGTGCGCGGCCTCGTCCCGCTACATCGCTTCGAGGCTGAACTCCTGCACGTCGAACCAGTACCCAAGCCCGCTCAGCGAATCGAGCTCCGCTTGCACGATCGCCACGTGCCCGTCCTCGATGTCCAGGAAGCGATCGAACATCTTCCGATCCGCCTCCGGCAGCTTCGCAACGAGATCGCGATACATCGCGCTGGTCTGCTGCTCGAGCTCGAGCGCGGCCTTGACGAGATCGAGCTCGGCCTTCACGGCGACCTGGGAGGGCGCGGTCTTGTCCATGGCCGACACGGACTTCGCGAGCCGCTCGCGCGATGGCAGGATCGTCTCCAGCGCGGGAGACTCCACCTTGCCGCTCTTCTCGAGCTCCCAGAGGCGGTGCTCGAGGTAGTCGACGTGTCCCTGCTCTTCCTTCGCGAGGGTCTCGAAGACCCTGCGCCCCTTGGGGTCCTGGATCGCCTTGGCCCCCTGGGCGTAGTGGTCCCGGATCTGGATCTCTCGGCTCAACGCGGTCTTGAGGGCTTCGTGCAGGTTCATGCTCTCCTCGCTTGGCGGCTCCGTTCGGTCCCGGCCCGCGACAGGGTTGGATACCTCGATGGACCATGCGTTACCATGTCTGCGCGCATGGATCCCCGAGAACGTATCCTGCTCGCCTGGTCACGCCTCGACGAAGCCTCCTACTATGACCTGCTGAGCATCGACCGCGGCGCCGACCGCGCCGCCCTCCAACGGGCATTCCATCGCTTCGCCCTCGCCTATCACCCCGACCGCCACGTCGAGCTCGACGACGCAATGCGCGACAAGGCCCGCGCGGTGTTCCAGCGCGGAGTCGAGGCGTACACGGTGCTGCGCAACGAGCGCTACGCATCCCACTACGCCGAACGCTTCGCCAAGGGCGCCTTGCGCCTCACCCCGGAGGACATGGCGCGGCTCGCACACCCGCCCTCCATCCCCCCCCCCGCCCGCAAGCCCAACTCCATCTTTCCCTTCGTCGATGCCATGCGCACTTCCGACGGCGCCGAGGTGGCCGAACGCGTCGAGCGACTGCTCGCCGAGGGCCGCACCCAACAGGCCTATCAGCAGCTCGGTCTGCTCGAGCTCATCGAGCCCGACAACGCCGAGGTCGTCCGCAGGATGGACGCCGTCGGCAGGGCCCTCAAACGCAAGGGCTGATTCCCTCGCTGACAACGCCTCCGGCGAATTGACGCCGCATCCGCGGGGCAGTACGACCGGCACGAGCGAGGGAGTGGAATGGAAGGGATCTTTCGGAAGAAGTCGATCGCGGACTTGCAGCGTGAGGCCGCCGGCGACCACGGGATGAAGCGGGCCCTGGGCCCGGTCAACCTCACCGCCATCGGCGTCGGCGGAATCATCGGCGCCGGCATCTTCGTGCTCACCGGCCAGGCCGCCGCCAACTACGCCGGCCCCGCCATCGTCCTGTCTTTCGTCTTGGCGGCCATGGCCTGCGGCTTCGCGGGCCTCTGCTACGCCGAGTTCGCCTCCATGATCCCCATCGCCGGCAGCGCGTACACCTACTCCTACGCCACCCTCGGTGAGTTCTTCGCCTGGTTCATCGGCTGGGACCTCGTCCTCGAATACGCCATGGGCGCCGCTACCGTCGCCGTCGGCTGGTCCGGCTATGTCGTCTCCTTCCTGCGCAACTTCGGCGTCCACGTCCCTCCCCAGCTCGCTGCCTCGCCAGGCACCGAGTTCGTCTTCGTTCCGACCGCCATGCTCAACGCCGCCGACCTGCACCTGCCCGAAGGCTGGCATGCGATCACCGCGGTCAAGGAGGACCTCCTCCGCATCGGCGTCGACATGGCCACCCTTCAGCACGCCTCCGCCTGGTTCAACGCCCCCGCCATCCTCGTGGTCGCCGCCGTCTCCGCCCTGCTCGTCGTCGGCATCCAGGAGTCCGCCAACGTCAACGCCGCCATCGTCATCCTCAAGCTCGTCGTCATCCTCACCGTGATCGGCGTCGGCTACGCCTTCATCGACACCGCCCACTGGCACCCGTTCATCCCGCCCAACACCGGCAAGTTCGGCCAGTTCGGCTACTCGGGGATCGCCCGCGGCGCAGGCGTCATCTTCTTCGCCTACATCGGCTTCGACGCCGTCTCCACCGCCGCTCAGGAAGCCAAGAACCCCCAGCGCGACATGCCCATCGGCATCCTCGGCTCCCTCGTCCTGTGCACGATCCTCTACATCCTCGTCGCCCTCGTGCTCACAGGCGTCGTCCCCTACTCCCGCCTCTCCGTCCCTGATCCCATCGCCGTCGCGATCGATCACATGCACATCCCCTGGCTCGCCAAGCTCGTGAAGCTCGGCGCCATCGCGGGCCTGACCTCCGTGATCCTCGTGCTGCTGCTCGGACAGCCGCGCATCTTCTTCAGCATGTCGAAGGACGGCCTGCTGCCGCCCGCGTTCTCCAAGCTGCACCCGCGCTTCCGCACGCCGCACATGACCACGATCGTGACCGGCGCGGTCGTCGCCATCGTCGCCGCCCTCGTGCCGATCCACCTGCTCGGCGAGCTCGTCTCCATCGGCACCCTCAGCGCGTTCGTGATCGTGTGCGCCGGTGTGCTGGTGCTCCGCAAGCGCCAGCCCGACCTGCACCGCCCCTTCCGCACCCCGGGCGTTCCCCTGGTCCCCATCCTCGGTATCCTGTTCTGCCTCTACCTGATGGCAGGCCTGCCCTTCGACACCTGGATGCGCCTGCTCGGCTGGCTCGCCCTCGGTCTCGCCATCTACTTCGGCTACGGCCGCAAACACAGCGTGCTGGCCCGGACAGAAGCGAAGCCGGAATCGACCGGGGGCGCCGCCTGACCTCACCCCGGAACATGCCGACCCCGAGAGCGCCAGCCGAACGACGCGACCGCTCCTCGCACGCGGCTTCGTACGAGCTGCACCAGGGCGACTGCATCGCCTGGATGCACCAGGCCGAACCCTCCAGCATTCACGCCATCGTCACCGATCCCCCCTACGGCATGAAGGAGTACTCCGAAGAGGAGAAGCGCAAGCTCCGACGGGGACACGGCGGCGTCTGGCGCATTCCGCCGTCGTTCGATGGTTGCGAGCGCAGCCCCTTGCCGCGCTTCACCATCCTGTCCCGCCACGAGCGCGAGGCGATGAGCGACTTCTTCGGGAGGTTCGCCCAGGCTGCCATGCGCGTCCTCGTACCCGGCGCACACGTCTTCATCGCGGCCAACCCCTTGCTCTCCCACGTCGTGTACCTGCCGATGATCGAGGCCGGCTTCGAGAAACGTGGCGAGATCATCCGGCTCGTGCAGACGCTCCGCGGAGGAGACCGTCCCAAGAACGCCCACGAGGAGTTCCCCGACGTCACCGTGATGCCGCGATCGTGCTGGGAACCCTGGGGCTTGTTCCGCAAGCCCTGCGAAGGGCGCGTGCAGGACAACCTCCGCAAGTGGAAGACCGGCGCGCTGCGCAGGCTCTCCGACGATCACCCCTTCTGCGACGTGATCGAATCCGCCCCGACGCGCAAGCAGGAGCGCGATCTCGCGCCGCACCCGTCACTCAAGCCGCAGGCCTTCATGCGGCAGCTCGTGCGCGCGTCGCTTCCCCTGGCACAAGGCGTGGTGCTCGACCCGTTCATGGGCGGAGGCTCGACGATCGCCGCGGCGACCGCGCTCGGATACCGCAGCATCGGGGTCGAGATGGATGCCGCGTATGCCGAGCTGGCCAGGGACGCGATCCCCAGGCTGGCTCGCCTCCGCACGGGCAGCCGCCCCTCGAGTCGCGCACCGTCCAGTAGCCGGCCGCCTGTCCGATCGCGAAGGGGCACGGGCGGCTCCTTCCCGGAGTAGCACTCGGAGCGCGACGATCGCGTTCATGCTCCTGCGGCTGGTGGATCGCGCCGCTCCGGGGCAGCCTGCGACATCACGCCCGCCCTCAGTCCACCGCCGGATCCACCCCCGGCTTCACCGACCCACGCCACCAGAAGTACACAGGCGCGCCCAGGATCACCAGGAGCAGACCAGGCCACGTGTACAGCGGCTTGTAGAACAGCAGAACCAGCATCATCACCGTCGCCGCCGCTACGTACAGAAGCGGCACCCATGGGTAGCCCCACGCCTTGTACGGCCGCGCCATCTCCGGAGCCCGCTTGCGCAGCACGAACACGCCGAGCACCGTCAGCACGTAGAACAGCAGCGAGGCGAAGATCACGTAGTCGAGCAGGTCGTTGTACGTGCCCGACAGCGCGAGCACCGACGACCACACTCCCTGCAGCACCAGCCCCTTGACCGGCACACCGCTGCGCACCCCCAGCTCCCCCGCGCTCTTGAAGAACAACCCGTCCTTCGCCATCGCCCAGTAGAGCCTCGGCCCGCTCAATATCATCCCGTTCAGGCACCCGAACGTCGAGACCATCACCACGATCGAGATCGCCGTGGCCCCCCACGGAACCACCCGCCCTACCGCCGTCGCAGCCACCCGCTGCTCCGGTGCGTTCGCGATCTCGTGGAACGGCAACAGGTTCGCGTACCCCACGTTCACCAGGAAGTAGAGCAGCACCACGCCGCCTGCCCCGAATACCAGCGACAACGGGATGTTCCTGCGCGGGTTGCGAACCTCGCCCGCCACGAACGTCACGTTGTTCCACGCATCGGAGGCGAACATCGATCCGACCATCACCGTCCAGAACGCGGCAAACAGCGGCAGCGTCCCCCACCCCTCACCCGTTCGTCTCACGAACCATTCCTCGTGCACCGCAGAGTCCGCCCGCCCGTACAGCAGCCCCACACCGATCAGCGCGACCAGCGAGATGACCTTGGCGAACGTGAACACGTTCTGCACCCACTTGCCCGCCTTCAGGTTGATGCAGTTGTTCGCCGTGAGCAGCGCGATCACCACGATGCCAATCGCCAGCGCGACATACAGCAGGCCGCCCTCAGTCATGCGCCGCCTCTTTCAGGTAAAGGCTTGATCGACCGACAACTGCCAGGAGGTCCTATTTCAAGGA
>JAKLDZ010000114.1 GCA_022703255.1 Myxococcota bacterium
GCGAGGATGGTGTTCGCCAGCATGAAGGGGGGCGTGGGGCGGTCGACCGCACTGGCGGTGCTCGCGGTGGACTTGTCGAGGACCCGGAACGTGCTGGTGGTGGACCTGGATCTGGAAGCCCCGGGGCTCGGTCAGATGCTGATAGCCGACGCCGACCGACCTCGTTTCGGCGCGCTCGACTGGTACATGGAGAGCTCGCTGCAGGCGGTTGAGCCGGCGTTCCTGGAGGAGATGGTTGCTCCCTCCCGATTGCGTGCCGGCAACGGGCTGATCGACGTAGTGCCGGCGCTTGGAACCTCGGCGGACGAGCACCCGGCCAACGTCCTGGCGAAGCTGTCGCGTGCATATCTGGGGGGTGTTGACGAGCAGGGGGCCACGACGTTCCTCCAGCAGACGCGCAAGCTGATCGACAACCTCGTAGTGCGCAGCCAGTATGATGCCGTGCTGGTGGATGCGCGCGCGGGATTGAACGAGACGACCGCAGCGGCCATTCTGGGTCTCGGCGCGGACGTGCTGCTTTTCGGTGTCGACACGCCGCAGACGTTCGCGGCGCACCGCTATCTCCTCGCGCATCTCAGCCGCTTCCCCTCGGAGCCGTACACGGAGCACGACTGGTTGCCCTGCCTGAAGGTCGTACACGCCAAGGCCGCCGCAGACCCCGTCGCGCAGCAACGCTTCCGGGACAACGCGTTTCGTGCGTTCGATGAGTTCTTGTACCGGGATGTTCCGATGGAGACGAACGATGAAGCAAGCGCCCCCCTGACGCGGCGGGAGTTCGGGCTCGAGGATCGGGAGGCACCACACCATGCGTGGGTCGTGCTCTCGGACGCGAACTACTTCCAGTTCGATCCGCTGTCCGAGCCGAGCCACGTGAATGAGTCCGTCTACCGGCCCAGCTTCGATGGTTTCGTGAAGGCCGCTCGCGAGCGCATGGGGCTCGAGGAGGGCAGATGAGCGACGACGTAGCGGTCATCCGAACTGCCTTCGAGAGCCTCGAATCGGCATCCGCCCACGAAGCGCGGACGCCACCTCGCGTCGACGAGATCTTCGCGCCCGACGGGCATGCCGCCGCCCTGGATCCGGAGCGTCCGGTGGTGGTTGGCGGGCGGGGAATGGGGAAGAGCTTCTGGGCTGGCGCTCTCGCGTCACCGGAGACCTTGGGACACCTGGCCAAAGCCTATCCCCGGCTGGGGCTTGACGAGTGTGTCGTGCGGCTGGGCTTCGCCGCGGGCGACATGCAGAAGGGCGGTCCGCCTTCGCGCGAGGTCCTCAACGACCTGTGTGGAGCCGGACACAGCCCGGAGACCCTCTGGCGAGCGATCGTATGGCGCTGCGCCATGGAGACGATGGATCGCGCGGTTCCCGGCACGTGGCGGGAGACGGTCGCGCGATGCGCGGAAGACCCGGAGCGGCTCCAGTCCGAGCTGCACCGTGCCGACGCGGAGCTCCAGGAGACGGGCAGGAAGCTTGTGGTCGTCTTCGACGCTCTCGATCGGATGGGGGATGACTGGGCAGAGATCAGGCGGCGTTCGAAGGCTCTTCTTCGCGTCGCGCTCGCGATGCGCGGCTATCCGAGAATCAAGCTCAAGCTTTTCGTGCGGAGCGACCAGTTCGCTGACGATGCGCTGTTCGACTTCCCCGACGCATCGAAGCTGAAGACCGCCGCGGTTGATCTGCAGTGGGCGCGCCGGGATCTCTATGGACTGGCATTCACGCGGGTTCGTGGGGATCGGGCGGCACACGCGGCCTTCGACCGGCTCGTTGCATGCGCCGTGAAGGGCCAACTCCCCTATCCGGGCCTCGAGTCCGAATCGGCTCAGGAAATGACCTTTGAGGCGCTCGCCGGGCCGTACATGGGGAAAGGACCGCGCCGGGGGAAGACGTACCCGTGGCTCCACAACCACCTCGGTGATGCGCTCGGCCGCGTCAGTCCGCGCAGCTTCCTAATTGCGCTGCGGCAGGCAGCCGAGCACAGGCCCGCGCCAACGAACAGAGTGTTCGATCCCAAGGGTCTCGAGACGGGCGTCCGCGCGGCCTCCGAGACTCGAGTGGATCAGCTGGGAGAGGAGCACCTGTGGATCAAGCGGGCGCTCGAGCCGCTCGCGGACCTACGCGTGCCTTGCGAGGCTGAGGATTTTCGCCAGAGGTGGGAGCAAGCCGGAACCACCCGGGAGGTGCGCCGGGCGATGGATGGCCGCGAGTATCCCGGACCTCTGGAGATGGCGGGCAATACGAGCGCGGACTCGGACGCGCTGCTGGAGGCACTGCGAAGGATCGCGGTGGTGGAGCGTCGGCCCGATGGGCGCATCAACATTCCCGACATATTCCGCATTGCGGCCAAACTGCTGAAGCGGGGCGGGGTTCCACCGCGCCGGTAGCAAGACCTTCCTCCCTCTTTCCGCGGCGATTCCCCTGCCCGCACTCGTGTCGGGCCCGTTGCCGGAGGACCGTGACAAGCCGTTAACACGAATTAACAACGCCCATCCGGCCCCCCCGGTACCGTTCCCTGCGGCGTCCGGACGGCCGCGACGTCGACCCCCCCGGATCCCGGGACCAGCGCGATCGCCCCGAGGAATGCACCGATGCGAGCAGAGCAGCGAGATCCAATCGAAGGAGCCTTGTCCGAATGACGGATACGAGTGACGGCGGGCAGCTCCGGATTGCGATCTACGGCAAGGGAGGCATCGGCAAGTCCACCCTGTCGGCGAACCTGTCCGCGGCGTTCGCCGCCATGGGCAGAAAGGTCCTGCAGATCGGCTGCGATCCGAAGCACGACTCCACCCGCTTGCTGGTGCGCGGCAAGAAGCTCCAGACCGTGCTGCAGTTCCTCGAGAACCCGTCGAGCCAGAGCGGTTGGTTCGCACTACGACGCAACGCGCTGGACCCCGCCAGGCAAGCGCGCGACGCGATCGCCGCGGGCCGCGGGATTCCCGAGGGATTGACCGCCGATCAGATCGTTCACGAGGGCTTCGGCGGCGTCCGGTGCGTGGAGGCCGGCGGTCCCGTGCCCGGGGTCGGGTGCGCCGGGCGCGGCATCCTGAGCACCTTCGAGCTGCTGGACAAGCTCGGGATCCGGATGGCGGACTTCGACGTCGTCGTCTACGACGTGCTCGGCGACGTGGTCTGCGGGGGCTTCGGGGTTCCGCTGCGCGAGCACCACGCCAATCGGGTCATGCTCGTGACCTCCGAGGAGTTCATGCCGATCTACGCGGCGAACAACATCCTGCGCGGGGTGGCGAGCTACCAGCGCAAGGGGAGCCGGCTGACGGGCATCTTCCTGAACCGCCGGGACAATGCCGCGTCGGATGCTCCGCTGCGACGGTTCTGCGACGCGGTGCACCTCCCCGTGATCGGCGAGCTGCCGCGCAGCGCAACGATCCGCAAGGCGGAGCTGCTCGAGCAGACGGTGATCGAGGCATTTCCGCAGAGCGTCGAGGCCCGGGCCTTCGAGGCGCTGGCGAAGCGTCTGCTGGCGGATCCGCGGCTCCACGAGGCGAAGGCGCTGACCGACGACGCGCTGGAAGCGGTCGTGCTCGGACGGGAGCAGACGGCGATCGCCTCCGTGCCCGCGGCACCACGCGGCGACGTCTCCACGCGGCCTGCGCGTGCCGGCGGCGAGCCGTTGCGAATCGCGATCTACGGCAAGGGGGGAATCGGCAAGTCGACGATCGCCGCGAACCTCGCGGCGAGCCTCGCGCGTAAAGGGCATCGGGTGCTCCAGATCGGTTGCGATCCGAAGCACGACTCGTCGCGGCTGCTGCTGGGCGGCAAGCGGGTGCGGGCGGTGCTCGACCCGAACGAGGCGGGGGGCCTCGACGGAGGCCTGTTGCAGGACGTGATCCACCCCTCCGCTCACGGCGTGGACTGCGTCGAGGTCGGTGGACCGGAGCCGGGGGTCGGCTGCGCGGGGCGCGGGATTCTGAGCGCGTTCACGCAGCTCCAGAAGCTCGGGCTCGACGAGAGCCGCTACGACGTGGTGCTGTATGACGTCCTGGGCGACATCGTGTGCGGAGGCTTCGCCATCCCGCTGCGCAAGGACTACGCCCACGTCGTGATGCTGGTCACCTCCGAGGAGTTCATGCCGCTGTACGCGGCCAACAACATCCTCGGGGGCATCGCCAACGTCTCGGGCACCGCGCGCAGGGTCTTCGGGCTGTTCCACAACGCGCGGGACAACGATGCGTCGTGGGCGCCCGTCGATGCTTTCGCCAATGCCGTGGCCCTCCCCGTCGTTGCGAGGATGAGACGCAGCACCCTGGTGCAGGACGCGGAGGCGGCGTGTCGTCCCCTCGCCTGCTTCGCTCCCGAAAGCCTGGAAGCACAGGTATTCGACAAGCTCGCGGAGGCTCTCCTCGCGTCGCCGGACCTGCATCCCCCCAAGTCCCTGGTGGCCGAGGACCTCGAGCAGGTGGTCCTTCGCGGCGAGGCTCCCACGCGCAGCGCCGTCACCGCGCGGAAGCCGTCGGGCGAGTGCGCGGCGGAGCCCTCGGGCTGCTTCACCAAGGGGCTCGAGCTCAAGTTCACCGGAGTCGAGGCTCCCGTGAGCGATCCGTTCTACTACCGCAAGAAGCCGATTCGTCCTCCGGTGATGGAGTGCGCCTTCGACGGCGCGCTGATGATCGCGCTGAAGCTGCGCGACGCCTACGTGGTGGTTCACGCCCCGGCGAGCTGCGCGCACATGCGGCGCATCGAGATCTCGGGGATGTCGGCGCAGCTCTTCCGCAAGCGCAAGGGCTTCTACCCCGACCCCATGGTGCCCAACCTCGTGTGCACCGGCATGAAGGAGGAGGACTTCATCTACGGCGGGACCGACACCCTCGTCGACACCTTGCAGGCCGTGCTCGCCAACAAGCCGCCCGTCGTGTTCCTCGTGACCTCCTGCACGCCCGCGATCATCGGCGACGACTACGCGGACGCGATCGAGCGGGCGCAGCCCGTGTCTCCGGAGACGAGGATCATCCCGCTGCGATCGGACGGGAACCTCACGGGAGGTGCGTTGAACGGGATGCTGAGCGCGCTGTTCGACGGACATCTCACGCTGGGGCACGATGACGGGCAGAGGGATGCCTGCTCGGTGAACCTGGTGATGGACTGGGACTACGAGGACTCGCGGACCGTGCAGGAGCTGCTGGAGAGGGTCGGCGTGCGGGTCAACGCGCGGTTCTCGGACGGGCTGCGCGACGCGACGACGGAGGAGCTGCGCAAGCTGCCGCGCGCGCCGTTGACGCTGCTGTGCGCGCGCAACTTCCTCACCGACATCATCCGCAAGCACTTGATGGACACGAGCCACGGAGTGGTGGCGCGCGAGCACTTCCCCAGGGGGTTCCGCGAGACGGAAATCTGGCTCCGGGAGATCGGCGCCTTCTTCCACATCGAAGACCGCGTCGAGGCGGTCCTCGACCAGGAGCGCCGCGCGTATCTCGAGGCGATGGCCCGCTATCGCCCCGGCCTCGAGGGCAAGCGGCTGGTGGTCTTCACCCGCGGACAGCCCATCGACGACGTGGTCGATGCGGCCCTGGACGTGGGCATGAGGGTGCCGTTCATCGGGGTCATCGCGACGAAGCAGGAGTCGCTGTTCCGGACGCGCCACGAATCCACGGTGCAAGTGCGCTTCAGCGTCCATCCCGACGAGAGACTCCGAATGATTCGAGAGTTCGAGGCGGACGCGGTCTTCACGATGGTGCGCAACGACCTGCCGCCCGGAGTGGTGTACCTCGACTCGGTGGGCGCAGTTCACGGCGGTTTCGGGACCTGCGTGCGTCTCGCGGAGCGTTGGAGCGCCCTGTTCCGCGCACCGAAGGTGGAGGCGTGGCGCGCGGACTTCGACCGTCTGTGCCCGGTAGGCCCGCCGGCCTTCCTCCAGGGCGCGCCGAGGGGCAGGTAGCCATGATCAGGAATCACCGTGACGCGCTCACCTGGCCCGACGGATTCCTCGGCGGGATTCACGCGTTCGAGGGGATCGAGGACGCGGCGACGATCCTCAACGCCCCGACGGGGTGCAAGCTGTTCCCGGCGAGAACGATCGAGCTGCAGTATCCGCGGGAGTTCGACTTCGAGGAGATGCGATACGCCGAGGAGTTCTTCTTCGGCCAGGCCCGTCTCCCCTGCACGTATCTCGACGACTACGACTACGTGTTCGGCTCTTCGCAGAAGCTCGAGTACGTCTTCGGTCGCGTGGCGGACAAGGGATACCGGCTCGTCGGGGTTCTCAACTCCCCCGGAGCGGCCCTCATCGGCGACGATCTCGACCGCTACCTCCAGTGGTCCGGAATCACCATCCCGGCGGTGGTGATCGACAAGCCGGACTTCAGCCTCCCCTATGACGTCGGGTGGGCCAATGCTGTCCAGCGTACGCTCGAGGTGATCGCGCCCGCGCCGATGCCCGTCGACGAGCACTGCGTCAACCTCGTCGGATTGTCGATCTGGAACAAGAGCTGGGACGGCAGCATCATCGACCTGGAGGAGCTGCTGCGCCGCTGCGGAATCAACGTGCACACCGTGCTGTGCGCCGGCGCCACGGTCGAGCAGCTCAGGAGCCTGCGCAGGGCGAGGTGCAACGTGGTGCTCCACGACGAGCTCGGCAGTCGTCTCGGCGCCTGGATGCAGCAGCAGTACGGAATGCCGTGGGTGCGATCTCCCGAAGGGGCCCCCTTCGGGTTCGACGCGACCGAGCACTGGTTGAAGCTGGTGTGCGAAGCCGTGGGCGTGGACAGTGCGCCCGGGGTCGAGCTGATCAATCGTCGCAGGGACCAGGCCTGTCGGAAGCTGATGGAGTTCAGCCTGGAGACCGGGCTCCCGCGAGGGGCTTCGTTCGGAGTCTGTCTCGACGCATCGCTTGCGCTGCCGGCGGTGAAGTGGATGCACGCGTACTTGGGGATGGTGCCTGCGGTGGTGCAGGTCCCGGACGAGAGCCAGCCGCTGGCCGAGGCGCTGCGCGAATATCTCGCCGCCAATGGGATGCAGGACGCGTGGAACGCGGAGCTGGACGGAGCGAATCCTCCCCAAGCGGTGATTTCGAACGACGCGATCGTGCGTCGCGTGATGGTGGACGGGAAGCTCGCGGCAGGGGTTGCGGTGGCGATGCCCGACACGGAGACAACGGAGTTCGTGCAGCGCTCGGTGTTGGGGACGGTGGGGCCGCTATGGGTGTTGGAGCGCCTCGCGGCCGGGCTGTGGACGCTGGTGGAATGAGGAGCCCTCGATGAACAAGACGCGCGCGCGCAGCGCCGCCCGAACGGTCCGTGGAGTCGCGCCGCAGCTCGTGCTCGGTGGCGCGCTGCTCGTGGTATTTGCCCCGCGCCTCGCACACCCGCAGCAAGGGCCCGCGGCCAGTTCGTCCGCGGAACCACCAGCGCCCTCTGCTTCGGCTTCACCGACGACGAGCGCGACACCTTCGTCGTCGCAGACAACGGCGCCGGCAGGCGCACCGAGCGGCTCGGCTCCACAGCCGGTGCCAGTGCCCGCGGCGTCGTCGCAGTCGCCCGGCGCGACGGCTTCTTCACCTCCGCACGCGAGCGCCCCGATCCCTGCAGCGCCAGCGCCCTCGCCCTCCGCGCTGCACACCGCGCCGCTTCCCCCGTGGTTGTCCCGCGCGCCCGTGCTGAGACCCATCGACGTGACCGTGCAGGGGATGAGGCCATCGCGGTACCAGGCGCGTCAGATCGACCTGGGCCCGCTGGGGCAACGCAAGCCGCTGGAGACGCCGTTTGCGCTCTCGGTGATTCGCAATGACCTGATCGTGGAGCAAGACCTCAGGACTCCCGAAGACATGATCCGGATGGTCCCGTCGGCGCAGATCGAGGCCCGCGGGAGCACGGAGTGGGGGCGTCCCCAGGTGCGCGGGTTCCAGGCCGACGTCACGGGCAACACGCGCATCGACGGGTTCGCGGCGATGGCGCCGACGGCGCAGCCGGTGGAGATGTATGACCGGATGGAGGTGCTGTACGGCCCCGCGGCCGCGCTCTACGGCGTGGGGTCGCCAGCGGGTCAGTTCAACGCGATCCTGAAGCGGCCGACGGAGCGGCCGTTGCGTCGATTGCACCTTGGATATCTGTCCAACAGCGCGTTCGTGTTCCACGCGGACTTCGGAGGACGTGGCGGCGAAGAGGGGATGTTCGGCTATCGAGCGAACCTCGCGCTTTCGGATGGGGAGCGTTACGTGGACGGGGCATCGATGCGGCGCGAGCTGGCATCGCTGGTGGTCGATGCGCGGGTGACGAAGCACACGGTGGTGGAGGGAGTGGTTGGGGGCTACCTGCTGGATCAGCGCGGGTATCCCGGGGGGTTCTCGTACGGGGCGGGAGCGAGCACGCGGCTGCCCGCGGCGCAGGACCCCACGCGCCTGGGGTTCGGGCAGAAGTACACCGGAACGCTGGGCAAGACGGGGTTCTTCGAGCTGCGCGCGCGACAGCAGATCGCGCATGGATGGCACCTGGTGGCGGGACTCGCGCACCAGCGTACGGGCCGCGAATTCCGCTCTCTGACCAACACCCTTTCCGACAACGTCGGGAGCTACTCCGCGCGGGTCAGGGAGACGGCGGATGCTCAGCGCCTGACCGGCAATCAGGTGTATCTGCACGGCCGGTTCGGGGTGCAGAAGCTGTCCCACGAGATTCACGTCGGCACCAACGGCAGCGTGCTCAACGGCCAGGCCTCCAAGCGGACGGGGCAATATGCGCTCGGGAATGCGACGTTGGATTCCCCGGAGCTCTGGCCCGAGCCGCAGTGGGCGGGGACCGGCGGGATGTACGACGCGAGCCGCACGATGATGCAGTCCCTCGTGGCCGGGTACACGATGACGTTGTTCGAGCGGCTGCACGCGACGGCCATCGGGAGCATGACCTGGATACGTACGCAGAACCACGCGAATCCCGCGGCGGCGGGGACGGCTGGAGCCCCCGGGGCCGGTGCGGGAGCGGAGTCCACCTACGATGCGAATGCCATCGTCGCGCCGACTTTCGCGCTCGGATACAAGCCGACGCCGAGGACGTTTGCCTATGCCAACTACGGGATGGGCGTGATGCCGGGCCCGATGGCGCCTGCGACCGCGGCGAATCCCAACGAGACGCTCGCGCCCTACCGCAGCCACCAGTACGAGGTCGGGTTCAAGGCGGAGGTGCCGGGCGCGACGCTCACGACTGCGCTGTTCCGCATCGAGCGTCCGTTCGCGTACGTGGACCCCGACGACAAGGTGTTCCGCAACCAAGGACAGCAGGTCAACCACGGCGCCGAGGCGGGGATCGCGGGGCGCGTGGCCCGCGACCTGGTCGTGTATGGCGGCTTGACGCTGATCGATCCGAGACTCCGTGACACCGCGAAGGCCGCCACGAGCGACAAGCTGGTGGTGGGCGTCCCGCGTTGGCAGGGCAATGTCGTGGTGGACTACGAGCTCCCCTTCCTGCGCGACCTGGTGAGCTCCTTCGTGCTGCACTACACGGGCGTGCGCGCCGCCACCGAGACCAACCGGAGCTGGGCGCAGGAGTATGCGACCGTCGACACCTCGTTGCGGTACGGCTTCCGTGTCAAGGCGTCGCGGCTCGTGGCGCGCGTCGCGATCCGCAACCTCCTGAACGAGCGATACTGGGTCTCCATCTTCCCGGGCAGCATCAACGGTGACAGCGCCAACTACACCGCGTTCCTCGGAGCCCCTCGAACGTACGAAGCGTCGCTGCGACTCGACCTGTAGCAGCCGCGCGACCATGAAGGACCGTCCATGAACGAGAGCGAATCGACCCGGCCTCGATTGCGAAAGCGCGCTGCGCTCGTGGCGCTGATCCTCGCGGCGCTGACGGCCCTGACGGTGATCGTCGTGATGCGGTCGCGAGCGATTCGCCCGCAAGCGGCAACGCGTGTCGTGAAGGACGTGAATGGCAGGTCCGTGGAGATACCGACCGAGGTGCGTCGCGTGGCATGTCCCGGGGCGCTCAACCAGATCGTGCTGATGCTGGGCGGAGCGGACCGCATCGTCGCGACCGCCACGGTGGTACAGCAGAACAAGTGGTTCGTGCGTGCCCATCCGGCGATCAAGGACACCCCTGCGGCCTACGGTATTTCGAGCCCGGTGGGCAACGTCGAGACGCTGCTCGCGGCGCGCCCCCAAGTGCTGTTCGGAACCGCGGGACAGCACCCCACGCAGGTGATTCCCGTCGTGGAGGTCTCCCTGGAGGACGCCGAAGGGATCAAGCGGACCGTGGGAGTCATCGGGGAGGTGTTGGGGGGCGACGCCGTGGGCCGGGCGCAAGAGTACGTGCGCTACTACGACAGCGTGCTCGATCGCGTGAAGAAGGTCTCCTCGGGTCTGCCGAAGGACAAGCGGGTGCGCGTGTACACCGCGGCGCAGCGCGGGTTCCTCCAGACCGACGGGAGACGAAGCATCGCCACGACCTGGATCGAGGCGAGCGGCGGCGTGAACGTGGCCGCGGCGACAGTCGAGGCCCAATCCGCTCCGGTCACGATGGAAGACGTGCTGCGGTGGGATCCCGAAGTCATCTTCACGATGTCTCCCACGGATCGCGATCGGTTACTGGCCGAGCCGCGCTGGGCAGGCATCTCCGCCGTCAAGAACAAGCGTGTCTACGCCTCCCCGCGGGGCGTGTACCTGTGGGCGGTCCGGAGCGGCGAGGGGGTGTTGCAGTACCTGTGGGCGGCCAAGACCCTGTATCCCGCGGAGCACGCGAACATCGATCTGGTGGAAGAGACCCGATCGTTCTACCGAAGGTTCTATGGAATGGAGATCGACGCCAACGAGGCGCGAACGATCCTGGAGCCTGCGGACTGAGCCATGATCCGCCTCGAAGTCTCACGTGCGGCGCAGGAGGCATGCTCGATCACGCATCCGCGCCGTGAGCCGCGCCGAGGGGACCGATGAACGCTCCCCGGGAGCGCAGAGGCAGGCGCCAGCGAACGGTCGTCGTTGCCCTCGCGGCAGGGCTCCTCGTGCTCCTCATGCTCTCCCTCGGCGTCGGCCGTGTCCCGGTGTCCCCGGTCGAGATCGTGCGTATCCTCGCATCGTCGTTGCTCGGCCTCGACGGGGATGCAGGCTCGCCCTTGTCTCGCATGGTGTTGCTGGAGATCCGGCTCCCTCGTGTCGTCGCGGCTGTCCTCATCGGCGCCGGGCTGTCGGCATCCGGAGCGGCGTATCAGGGGGTGTTTCGCAATCCGCTGGTCTCGCCCGACATCCTCGGGGTGTCTGCCGGCGCCGGGCTGGGCGCTGCGATCGCCATCCTGCTCTCGCTGCCCACCGTCGGAATCCAGCTCCTGTCGTTCGTCTTCGCCCTGCTCGCGGTCGGCGTCTCGTCGGCCATCGGACTGCGTTGCCAGCAGCACCGCAGCGGCATCCTCGGCCTCATCCTGGGCGGCATCGTGGTGGGCTCCGTGTTCACCTCCTTCCTGTCCCTCTCCAAGCTGGTGGCGGACCCGGAGAACAAGCTCCCTGCCATCACGTTCTGGCTGATGGGAAGCCTTGCGGCGGTGACACCGCGCGATCTGCTCGTGCTCGCCCTGCCGATGCTCGTGGCCGGAGTCGTGCTTTTTCGCGTGCGCTGGTACATCAACGTGCTGTCGTTCGGCGACGACGAAGCTCGATCGCTCGGCGCGGATGTGCGTCGCGTTCGCGCGATCGTGGTCCTCGCCTCCACGGTGATGACCGCCTGTGCGATCTCGGTGTGCGGCATCGTCGGCTGGATCGGGCTGATGGCTCCGCACATCTCGAGGATGCTCGTGGGGCCGAACTACCGCATCCTCCTGCCCACTTCCCTTCTGGTGGGGGGCGGAGTGCTGGTGCTCGTAGACGATCTGGCCCGAAGCCTCACGACCACCGAGGTCCCTCTTGGGATCCTCACTTCCCTGATCGGGGGGCCATTCTTCGTGTGGCTGATGCTCCGCAGCGCGCGGCAGTGGGATTGAGGCGCGCGGTCAATCGGGCTCGACGACGGGCACGCAGGTGAGGATTTCTCCGCACCTGGTCCCTGCGATGCTGGCGATGCGGACCTCGACGCCGTAGGCCTCGGAGAGCCGCTCCTCGCTGAGCACTTCGCTGACCTCGCCGATCCTCCACCCTCCCCCGCGAGCGAACAAGGCAACCTTGGTCGCGCACAGCCACGCGTGGCCTGGCACGTGGGAGTTGACGACCACCGCGATGCCCTCGCCGATCATCTTGCGAATCTGCTTGAGGACGCGGACCTGATTGCCCAGGTCGAGGTTCGAGGTGGGTTCGTCGAGGATGAGCAGACGCGCGCGCTGGGCCACCGCCCGGGCGATCAAAACCATCTGGCGCTCTCCCCCGCTGATCTCGGTGTACGGCTGATCCGCCAGGTGTGTCAGGCCGAGCGCATCGAGCGCCTCCTCCGCGATGATCGTGTCCTTGGCCGATGGCGACGAGTAGCCCTGCAGATGCGGCGTGCGTCCCATGGTCACGACATCGAGCACGCAGTAGGGGAACGGCGCGTGGTGGACCTGCGGAACGTAGGCGACTTCCCGGGCAAGCTGCTTGGGGGACCAGGACCGGATGTCCTTGCCGTCGAGCAGCACAGCCCCCGCGAGCAGCGGCTGCAGCCCGAGAATGGTCCGCAGGATCGTCGTCTTGCCGACGCCGTTGGGGCCGAGGAGGCACATCCCTTCCCCTTCGCCGACGCTCATCGACAGGCCCGCGAGGACGACGCGAGAGCCGTAGCCGCAGGACAGGTCGCGGACTTCGAGCTTCACGGCGAGGCCTCGCGAGCGGGAGCTTTCTCGAAGTCGCCCCATGGGGGCGAAGCCCCCAGGGTCAACAAGGGGCGCCGAGGGCATTGCGACGGATCGAAGGCTTGCACGGGGTGGAGAGGATAGCGCATCGGGCACGGAAGAGCCGCTGGTTCCGCCCTGTCCCAACGCAGGTGCGGCGCGCTCTTCAGCTCATCGCAGGAACCACCGCACGGGAGAGTGTGACTGGGACCGCGCGGCCCGGACCCATGAACCGATATCGAGCCGCGCTTCGGGCGGCGGCGGCGGCGGTGGATTCCCGGCGTCGGGCGCTGCCTCGACACGCTTCGCGACGAATGGCCTCGCTCGGATGTATTCGACCTTCGTGTCGGCGTCGTCGAAGATGAAGGTCACGGGAAGCTGCTGCACGCCTCCTTGGGTGAACGTGAAGAGGCAGTTGTCCCGCACGTAGCACTGCAGCTTGGGGTTGTAGGGGATCTGAAGCTGCTCGAGGGCAGGCAGGTCGACGAAGACATCCTTCCCATCGGTGGTGACGGTCATCTTCCCGACGTTGTACGGGTCGAGGTACTCGCCGGCATAGAGAGCGAATCGAGCGGGGTCCACGTCGGGCGACGGTGCAGCGGTGGGCGCGGGCAGGTCGACGAGCGTCTGGATGGCAGTAGCGAAGGAGTTCTGGAAGTACGCGCCATCGGTGTTGGCGAGGAAGACGATGGCGAAGTCCCGCTCTGGAATCGTCTCGATTTCCGCGGAGAAGCCGGAGATGGCTCCATCGTGACCGACGATGCGAAGGGGGTAGTGCTTCGTGCCGAGATTGAATCCTTCGATCCGCGTCAATCCGAATCCGTACCAGACCTGGTCGAGGTACATCTGGGTGTTGATCTGCTTGTCCTGCATTGCCTCGCGCTGTGCGGTGGAGAGGACGGCATCGTTGCCGTGGAGCAGGAAGTCCGCGAAGGCGAGCATGTCGTAGACCGAAGACCAGGCGAAGCCTGCGGGACGGCACCAGGCGCAGTCGTAGTCCGAGGGGCCCGCGAGGGCCGGATCCGAGGTCTTTCCAGTCCAATCGACGGTCTTGCCCGTGGCGTAGTCGCCGTCCTTCAGCACGTCGTCTCCCAGGAAGAACGTGCGCTTCATGCCGAGCGGCTCGAACACGCGAGTGCGCATCAGCTCCCGGTAGGATGTGCCCGAGAGACGTTCCGCGATGAGCCCTGCCAGCATGTAGTTGGGGTTCGAGTAGTTGTAGAATCGGCCCGAAGGGGCCATCAGGTACATGCCCTCGCTGAAGTCATCGCCGGTCAGGAAGTCGTTCAGCACCGAATCGCCGTGATCGGGCCAATCCGCCTGGCCCAGATCGTACATTCCCGAGGCATGGGTGAGCAGGTGGCGCACGTGAATCGACGACGCCCACGTGGCGTCGAGGTCGAAGTGGAACTCGGGGACGTAGTCGGTGACGGGTGCGTCGAGAGAGACCTTGCTTTCATCGACGAGCTGCAGGAGCGCAGCCGCGGTCATCATCTTGGTGGTGGAGCCGATGCGGAAGAGGGTGGTGGGGAGCACCGGGTCGGGCTTGTCCGGGTGCTTGACGCC
>JAKLDZ010000115.1 GCA_022703255.1 Myxococcota bacterium
CGCCATGAAACGTGCTGCGACCCCGGACACCCCGCCCCCCAGCTTCGAGGATGACATCCGCCGCCTGGCCGAAATCGTGGAACGCCTCGAGAAAGGCGATCTCCCCCTGGAGCAGTCCGTCGCCCTGTTCGAGGACGGCATTCAGCTCGCCCGCAAGTCCCAGGCCGAGCTGAACCGCGTCGAGAAACGGGTCGAAGAGCTCCTCGCCGTCAAGGACGACGGGACCCCGGTCACGCGTGATCTTGACCACGAGTGACCAGGCTCTCCCGGCGACCGGGCGTCTTGTGGCGCATGGCGCCGCCGCCGTATGGTGTGCTCGATGACATCCCACTGGAGCGAGCCTGCTGTCTCTCGTCGCGCACGGTCCTTCCTGCGCCGATGGCAGACCGGCTCCTTCCGACGCATCGCCGAGGCGTTGCCGCTCGCTCGCGACGGAGGCATCTCCCTGTTCGACACCGAGGGCAACCTGCTCGCTTGCTGGCGCGACGCGGCGCCTTGCGAGGCCTCTCCCCGCAGCCTCGACATCGGCACCCCCGCCGTCGCTCGCCTCGTCGGTGACCTCGATGCGTCGGATCCCGTAGCATCCGACGCCGTTCAGTCCCTCGTGCTCGAAGTCGCCGATGCCGACGCCGAGATGGACGAGCTGTCGCGCCACGCGCTCGAACGCCATCGGGAGCTGTCGCTGCTCTACGACTTCTCCGAGAAGGCTGGCACCCTGACCTCGCTCAGCGAGATCATGAACGCCGCCCTCAAGAAAGCCGTCAGCGTCGTGAAGGCCTCCGGCGCCTCCCTCCTCGTCCTCCACCCCGATGCCTCCCGCTTTCGCGTCATCACCAGCGTCGGCACCGTCCCCGAAATCCCCCCCTCCGCCGTCGACCCGATCGTCTCCTCCGGCAAGACCTGGGTCGGCATGACCGGCCACTCCCTGCACGAAGTTTCCGGCGATGCCTGGCTCGGTACTCTCGCCTGCGTCCCCCTCCGCTCCCCGAACCGTGTCTCCGGGGTCCTCGTCGTGCTCGCCGGCCCCGGTCGCGAGCTGCGCCCCGAAGACCAGCGCCTGCTCACCGCGCTGGCTTCCCTCGCCGCAATGCGCCTCGACCTGGCGCAGTCAATCGAGGCCGACGCCCGCAAGCGCGAGCTCACCGTCCTGGGCCACGTGGCGACCGCGATTGCGCATGACTTCAAGAACCCCCTGACGGCCATCCGCGGCTTCGCGGAGATGATCCAGATGCCGGAGATCCCGCCCGACGAGCACGGGCAACTGGCCGATCAGATCATCCACGCCGCCGATCGGCTCTGGCGGATGGCGGAGGAGATCCTCGACTTCGCGCGAGGCAACGTCGCGACGCTCCAGATCGAGCCCGTGTCCGGAGACGCGCTCTCCGTGCGTCTTCGCGCCGCCCTCGAAGGCACCATCCCCAACCGCATCAAGCTCGACGTGGACCTGCGCGAGCTGGGTGAGATCCGTGTGGACCCCGGCAAGGTCGAGCGCGCGATCGTCAACCTCGTGCGCAACGCCTGCGAGGCGATCAACGGCGCCGGCTGCATCAAGGTGCGCGGCTCGAGAACCGACGATCACGCCACGATCGTGGTGGAGGACGACGGGCCAGGAATCCCTTCGTCGATCAAGGCCTCCCTGTTCGATCCCTTCGTGACCGCGGGCAAGCCCGGCGGCACCGGTCTCGGTCTGGCGATCGTCAAGAAGATCATCGAAGACCACAGGGGCTCGGTCGGCGTCCAATCGCGGCCCGGTGCGGGTACGGTGTTCACCCTGACCCTCCCCGGAGCGGTCTCTTCGTCCAGGAGTTCGGCATGGCGAAACGAATCCTGATCGTAGACGACGAGCGCCACGTGAGGACGCTCCTGCAGAGCGCGCTCGAGCCGCTGCTCGACGCCGGAATCGAGATCGCCCTCGTGGACTCCGGGGTCCGGGCCATCGAGGCCGCTGCCGAACGCGCACCCGACCTTGCGATCATCGACGCGAGCATGCGCGAGATGTCGGGATCGGCGCTGTGCCGAGAGCTGCGCTCCCTCGAGGGCGTGGAGGAGCTTCACATCATCATGCTGTACGACAAGGGTCAGGAGGTCGATGCCGACCTGTGGCTCGCCGCCGGCGCCAACGATCTCCTCGTCAAGCCCTTCGACCCGGACGCCGTCGTCGCTCGCGTCAGCTCCGTCCTCGGGATCGAGCCGCTCTACTGAACCTGTCCCCGCCCGGTCAGCAGGCTTCCTGCGCCGGCCGCAACCCTTCCCCCTCGTGGAGGACTCTCGTGTCGATTCCCCCTCCCGCCACCGCCGCCGCCCTCATCATCGGCAACGAAATCCTCAGCGGAAAAGTGGATGACCAGAATCTCGTCGTCCTCGCTCGTGCCCTGCGCGTCCTCGGAATCCGCCTGCTCCGCGTCGTCGTCGTCAGCGACGACGTCGAAGTGATCGCCGACGAGGTCCGCTCCCTGTCCCGCTCCCACGACTGGGTCTTCACCAGCGGAGGCGTCGGCCCCACCCACGATGATCTCACGATCCAGGGTGTGGCCCGAGCCTTCGACACCCAGGTCGAGATCGCCCCGCAAGTGGAGGCGCTCGTCCGCTCCCACTTCGGCGAGCGCTTCACCCCCGGCCACCTGCTGATGGCCCGCTCCCCGCGCGGCTGCCAGCTGGTCAGCGGCGAGGGAATCCGCTGGCCAACCGTCCGCATGCACAACGTCTGGGTCCTGCCTGGCGTACCCGAAGTGTTCAAGATGAAGCTCGCTGTCGTCACCTCCCACTTGTCCGGCGGCAAACCCTTCGTCTCCCGCTCCGTCTACACCCAACTCGACGAGCCCACCCTCGTCCCTCTGCTCGATGACGTCGTGACCCGGTTCCCTCAGGTCGAGGTCGGCTCCTATCCGAAGTGGCGCGACCCCGACTGCCGCACGCTGCTCACGTTCGACGGCCTCGACGAGGACGCCGTCGAAACCGCGTGCCGCGCCTTCCTCGCGCTTCTGCCCCCTTCCGCGCCCCGTCGCGTCGAGTAGTCCCCTCCCCTGCCCCTCTCGACACTCCCTCCCGGCCCCCGTTGCCCTCCACCGGAACCTCGGATAGTCCTGCTCCGCCATGCCCGATCCTCGCGTCCTCATCGTCGTCCCCACCTACAACGAGCGCGACAGCCTCCCGATCCTCGTCGACGCCGTCTTCGCAATCCAGCCCGAGGCCCACATCCTCGTCGTCGATGACGCCTCGCCCGATGGCACCGGCAAGCTCGCCGACGAAATGGCGGAGCGCGACCCGCGCCTCCACGTCATGCACCGCGCCGGCAAGCGCGGCCTCGGCTCCGCCTACGTCGAGGGGTTCTCCTGGGGCCTCGCTCGAACCTACGACCAGTTCATCGAGATGGACGCCGACATGTCCCACGACCCCCGCTATCTGTCGGCGCTCATCGCAGCGCTCGATGACGGTGCGGACCTCGCGGTCGGCTCCCGAAACATCCCCGAAGGGGGCGTCGAAGGTTGGGGCATCGGCAGACAGGTCCTCTCCAAGGGCGGCTCGCTCTACTCCCGCGCTGTCCTCGGCGTCCGCGTCCACGACCTCACCACCGGCTACAAAGCCTACAAACGAGCCACCCTCGAGGCGATCGGCCTCGACCGCGTCCACTCCAACGGCTACGCGTTCCAGATCGAAACCACCTTTCGCGCTCTGCGCCGCGGACTCAAGGTCATCGAGATCCCCATCGTCTTCGTCGACCGACGTGTCGGCCACTCCAAGATGAGCCGTCGGATCTTCTTCGAGGCGATCCGCATCCCCTGGAAGCTTCGCCTCGAAGCGTCGCTCAATCGCCTGTAGGGGCCGGAGCGCACCCGCCCGACGCACCGATGCTCTCGTCTCTGTCCCTGCGACACCACCTGTCGGATCTGCTGGAGCGCGGGCGCCTTCCCGCCCCGGTGGCCCTCCCGCTGTCTCGCGCCTGGGACTCCGTCTCCGCACGTCGTGTCGCCCGCCCCCTCCGCCTCCCCCCTGTCCCCGTCGTCGGCGTCGGCGGAGCTGTCCTCGGCGGCGCCGGCAAAACCCCCGTCGCAATCGCAACCGCTCAGGCCCTCTCCCGCGCTGGAGCCCGCGTCGCCCTCGTCGCCCACGCCTACCGCGCTCGCCCTCTCCACGCGCGCCAGGTACTCGTCGACGACCCCGTAGCGCTGGTCGGCGATGACGCCCTGGTCGCCGCTCGCGCCCTGTCCTCGTGGGCAATCCCCACCTGGGTCGCGCCAACCCGCCAGTCGGCCATCGATGCCGCCGCACGGGACTGCTCGGTGATCGTCGTCGATGGCCTCCTGCAGTCCACTCCGGAGCCCTTGTCCTGCTCGCTGCTCGTGCTCGATGCTCTCCTGCCCTGGGGCGCCGGGGCCTGCCCTCCGGCAGGGGATCTGCGCGCCCCGCCCTGGGCCCTGCTGCGCGCGACCGACCGTGTCGTGCTCGTGAGCGACGCCAACTGCCAAGGCGAGACCGCATTGCCCCCCTTCGTAATGGATGCCTGTCGTGTCGAGCTCCGCATCGTGGGCTCTCGCACCGGAACCACCCTGCTCCCCGTCGACCAGCTCCGCACCCTGCGTCTGGGCGTGTTGCTGCTCGTGGGGCGCCCCCAACGGATCCTCGACTCGCTCGAGCGTTGCGGGGTTCGCTGCGAGACGGCGTGGTTCGGGGGCGATCACCAGCCCCCGGGGGGCCTGGCCCTGGCCGCGATTCGCCGCGCCGCGCGAATCTCACGGATCGACGCGTGGTTGGTGACGCCGAAGTGCGGCACGCACCTGTCTGGCCTCGACCTCGGCGCCCCGGCTTGGGAAATCGAAACGTCGCTACGACTCGATCCCCGCACGGAGACGGTGGTAGATTCCCGCCCATGCGTAAGACGACTGTGCTCCTCGCCGTGTTCGCGTCTGCCTTGCTGTCCCTTCCCCTCGTGACCACGGGGTGCGGAGGATCCCAGGGCAAACCCACCACCGCCAACGTCCAGCCCGGCAGCATGCCTTCCGGCGCCTCGTGGGATGGCGTCTACTTCAATCCCGTCTGGGGCTACCTGCATCTGCAGCAGCAGGGCGGCAACTTCGACGCGCGTTGGAAGCGCGCTGACGAGTCCGCCTGGGGCGAGATGCACGGAACGATCACCGGCGACATCGCGCGATTCGATTGGAAGGAACACAAGATCGGCATGGTCGGTCCCTCGGCCACTACCAAGGGCCGCGGCTACTTCCGCTACACGCGCCCCGAAGGGGACAACGTCGACGACCGCATCATCGGCCAGTGGGGCTTCGATGATGCCGAGGTCGGTGGCGGAGAGTGGGATTCCGTCAAGCAGCGCAACATGAAGCCCGACCCCAAGTCCATCCAGGGCGAGTCGGAAGCCACCGTCGGAGGCTGGAAGTAAATGGCCGGCGAAGCCTCCCAAGGTCTGCAGTTCGTCGAACCCCTCATCTTCGAACGCGGGGCGCAAGGTCGCAACGGCGTCTCCCTCGACCCGCTCGAGGTCCCGGAGATCGATCCCAAGACCTCCTTCGGAGCCCTCGCGCGCAAGTCACCCGCTGCGCTCCCCGAGGTGTCCGAGCCCGAGGTCGTGCGGCACTTCCTCCGCCTCTCGCAGCAGAACTTCTCGATCGACTCCCAGTTCTATCCCCTCGGGTCGTGCACCATGAAGCACAACCCGAAGGTCAACGAGTGGAGCGCTCGCCTCCCCGGGTTCGCCAACCTCCACCCCCTCACGCCTCAGGAGCTCGCGCAAGGCGCCCTCGAGCTCATCTGGCGCCTCGAGCGCGCGCTGGCCGAAGTCTGCGGCATGGACGAGGTCACGCTCCAGCCCTCCGCGGGCGCCCAGGGCGAGATCACCGGCCTGATGATGATCCGCGCCTATCACAAGGCCCGCGGCAGCCACAGGTCCACCGTCCTCGTCCCCGACACCGCGCACGGCACCAACCCCGCATCCTGCTCTGCCAACGGCTTCAAAGTAGCCCCCTTCGAGAGCAGCTCCGGCGGTGTCATCGACCCCGACAAGGTCGCTCAGGCCATCGATCGCATCGGCGATGACTTCGCCGCGATCATGATCACCAACCCCAACACCCTCGGCCTCTACGAAACCGCGCTGCCCACGATCGCTCGCCTCGCGCACGATCGCGGCGGGCTCGTCTACGGCGACGGCGCCAACCTCAACGCCGTCATGGGCCGTGCGCGCCCGGGCGACGCAGGTGTCGACGTCATGCAGCTCAACCTGCACAAGACGTTCAGCACACCGCACGGCGGCGGCGGCCCCGGCTCCGGTCCCGTCGCCTTCAAAAAGCTCCTCGCTCCCTTCCGACCCGTGCCGATCGTCCGCCGTTCCGACGGCGGCTTCGTCCTCGACTCGGACCTCCCCCAGTCCGTCGGCCGGGTCCGGAGCTTCCTGGGCAACTTCGGCGTGATGGTCCGCGCCTACACCTACATCCGGGAGCTCGGCCCCGACGGCCTCAAGCGCGCGACCGATCTCGCCGTCTTGAACGCCAACTACATGGCTGCGCTCCTCCGCCCCACCTGGCCCATCGCCCAGGACCGCACCTGCATGCACGAGGCGGTCTTCTCCGACAAGAACCTCGAAGCCGAAACCGGCCTCAAGACCCTCGACGTCGCCAAGCGCCTCATCGATCACGGCTTCCATCCCCCGACGGTCTACTTCCCCCTCGTCGTGAAGGGCGCGCTCATGATCGAGCCCACCGAGACCGAGAGCAAGCAGACCATGGAGGCGTTCGCCGCGGCGCTCAACGCCATCCTCGAAGAGGCGAAGACCCACCCCGACGAGTTGCGCAAAGCGCCGCAGCTCACTCGCATCGGCCGTCTCGACGAAGCCCGCGCCGCTCGCAAGCCCGTGCTCCGCTGGCGCCCTGCCACCGACTGAGCCCCCTCCCTTCCCTCCCACAAGCCTCCCGCGCATGCGCTCCCCCCTGACTGGCGGACTCGCCTGCGCACGTGCTAACCCAATCCCCGTGATCGCTCGCCCTCTCGTCGCCAACAACGCCCCCGTCATCGCCCCGTCCATCCTCTCCGCCGACTTCGGTCGCCTCGCCGCGGAAGTCGCCGCCGTCCAGCGCGACGGCGCTGACTGGATCCACGTCGACGTCATGGACGGCCACTTCGTCCCGAACATCACCATCGGCCCCCCGGTCGTGAAAGCCGTGCGAAAGGCCACCGACCGCGTGGTTGACGTGCACCTGATGATCTCGAACCCCGATGCCTTCATCGACGACTTCGCCGCTGCTGGAGCCGACATCATTACCGTGCACGCTGAGGCTTGCGTTCACTTGCAGCGCACGCTCTCCCGCATCCGCGCCTTGGGTAAGGCCGCCGGCGTCTCCCTCAACCCCCACACCCACGAGTCCGTCCTCGAGTACGTCATCCGCGACTGCGACCTCGTGCTGCTCATGACCGTCAACCCGGGCTTCGGCGGACAACGCTTCCTCGGCCAGGTCGTCCCGAAGATCGCCGCGGTTCGACGCATGATCGAGGCCCACTCTGCCAGCGCCTGCATCGAGGTGGACGGCGGCATCGCCCCGGGCACCGTCGCTCCCGTCGTGTCCGCTGGCGCGCGCGCCCTCGTCGCCGGCTCCGCGATCTTTTCACAACCCGACTACGCTGCTGCCATCCGCACGCTGCGCGGGGAGGCCCTCGCAACGCTGGACGGTACCCCCGCATGAAACGCGTCGCGGTCTGGCTCTCCCTGCTCGCTCTGGGCTCCTGCTCTCCCGCATCGGTTCAACCCTCTGCCCCCGAGGCCCCTCCCCACCTCGCACCTCCCTCCCCCAGCCCTTCCGCCAGCGCCGGGCCCGTCGTCAACCCCGCCCCCGACGCTGCCTCGCGGCGTGTCCGCGCCATGCTCGATCGCGTCAGCCGCCTGCGCTCGCTGCCCGTGCGAGGCGACGTGCGCGCTGCCACGATCGATCGCGCAACCATGGTCGCCCAGCTCAAGCAGAACCTCCGGGAGCAGATCCCCGCGGAGGTCGTCCACGGACAGGGCGAGTTCCTGCGGGCCTTCGGCTTCCTCCCGCCCGACTACGACTTCGAGGCTGGCCTGTTCCGTCTCCTCGAAGGTCAGCTCGCCGGCTACTACGACCCGGACCTGAAAGCCATGTTCCTCATGGACGACCTGTCGTCGTCCGAGGCCGATGCAACGCTCGCCCACGAGCTCGTCCACGCGCTGCAAGACCAGCACTACGATCTCGCTCCGCGCATGCGCTACCGGCCGGATGCGAACGACGCGCAGAGCGCGCTGCAGAGCCTGGCCGAGGGCGACGCCACGAGCGCGATGATGGACTACCTCTTGGCAGAGCAGGGCGGCACGGCAGAAGACCTGCCCGACGCCATGATGGAAGCCCAGATTGCCGCCGGCGTGATGCTCTCCCCGGAGCTCGCTTCCTGCCCCGGAATCCTGCGCAACTCGCTCATGTCCCCGTATCTCGACGGTGTCCGCCTGGTTCACGCTCTGCGCCGCAGGGGGGGCTGGGCGGCTGTCGACAGGGTGTGGCAGACCCCCCCCGCCACGACCGAACAGCTCTTGCACCTCGACAAGCTCGACGCGCGAGAAGCCCCCGAAGCCGTTCCTCCTCCTTCGATCGAGCCCCTCGGACCCGGTTGGAGTGTCGCGTACGCAGACGTCTACGGCGAGCAAGGGGTCCGCCTCGCCTTCGAGGAGTGGATGCCCCGACGTGTCGCGGCTCGCGCAGCACAGGGGTGGGCCGGCGATCGCGCCGTGCTGGCCACCTCCACCACTGGCACCCGGCGCATGGCCGCCTGGCGAATCCGTTTCGATCCGCACGGCGCACCCCCTGCGCGCAGCGGCGAGGCGAGGGAGGCGTTCGACGCGATCGTCGCGGCATGGGGAGACGCGAAGAAGGGTGCTCGCGAAGTCTGCCACCCGCTGCCCGGCGGCACCGCGCTGTTCGCGCTCATCCGCGACCGCGATGTCGCGCTCGTCGCCGCGCCGGCCGCGACCGATTCCTCGCCCACGTCGTCGAGCTGCGCTGTCGCACGCCGCTGGGCTGCTGCCATCGTCTCGTCTCGCTAGCCTGGCACGAGGATTGGATGCGGGAATGCACCGGTTCGACACCGGGTTGCTCCCACGGTCCCCATGCGCTCCCCCAAGACACGACGCCAGCGCGCAGCCAGCCCCCGATCTTCCGGGCATTCGGGGTCGTGGCTGGCGCTGCTGGCTGCCGCCACCCTCGGTGCTGGCGCAGCTTCGGTCGTCGCCGAAGTCTCTCTCGACGATGCAGACCGACCCCTTCGAGGCGGAGCCTTCCATCGCGTGATCGTCCAGGTGTATCCCGTCGCCTCCGACGGAGTCATCCGGCGTTGTGCTCCAGCCACATCCGAACAACGCATCGTCTCCGTCGACCAGCTCCGCCGTGGAATCCAGGTCCCCCTTCTCGGAATCGAGCCCGCACGCGCCGCTGGCGCTTCGCTCGCTGTCGTCGCGTGGGTTGCGCCGGGCGAGACCCATCTCGACGTCGACTCCTTCGATGCGCGGCCCGACGGTTGCGCGGTCATGGGGGAAACGCGCATGAGTGCCGGGGCCGAGTCGGTCGAGGTCACGCTGCAGCGCCGTCGGACTTGACCGGGGGTCGGACGACCCGCAGCGCAGCGTCGGGTCCACGGGTTCGAATGCGCGCAATTCTCTGTTCCAACTCGCGCTTCTCCCCGGGCTCGAGGCTCTCCCCGCCGAAACGCGCACGCAGATAGCGATCGGTGACGGCGCGGATGTCTCCGGCGAGTGGATGCCTGGCCGCCTGCAGCCCCTGAGCATGCTTCAACGGAGGCATGCCCGGCGTCCTCCCCACCCCGGCTTGCAGCATCGCCGCATCGAGCGCCTCATAGAGCGCCGTCGCCTCCCGCACGCGTCTCGCCGCCGCGCTCGGTCGATCCGCCTTCTTGGGCCCCTCTCCCCGGCGCCGCCGGCGGATGTACCAGATGGCGGCCCCGACGACCGCCACTCCCACGACCGTAAGGGCTACGACGCCCCCCTTCGATGTCGTCGCACGGGAGGTGAACCGTCGGATCGACATCGTCGCGTCGGCTGCGCGCGTACGCATTCCGCCCAGCAGCCAGACCTGTTGCTGCAAGTCGTAACGGACCACGCGCCGATCCCAGGTCCGGCTCATCGCCTCCAGCATGTCCCGAACCGTCGCGAACCAGCCCCCCGCCGCCGCCAGCGGTTGCGCTCCGCTGGGAGGCGTCGGATCGTATCGCTTCCACCCTACGCCGTCGATCCACGCCTCCACCCAACTGTGCGCATCGCCTTCGCGGACCGAATAGTACTGGCCGAACCGATTGTAGGATCCACCCACGAAACCCGTGACGTTGCGCGACGGGATCCCCACCACGCGCAGCATCACGGCATGGGCTGTCGAGAAGAACTCGCAGTGTCCGCGGCGCGACTCGAACAGGAAGTGGTCGAGCGGATCCGCAGTGCCGCCCGACGGTGATCCCAAATCGTAGCCGTAGCCGGTCTTGAGCCTGGTTTCGATGGCGTTCGCCTTCTCCAGGGGCGTCGTCGCTGCGGAGGTCCATTCCCGCGCGAGGTCCACGACCCGCTGCGAGAGCTTCGGGACGGCGAGATACCGCGCGAGGTCGCGGTCCGGCAAGCGGCGGTCCGTGCGGGCTACCGCGCTGCTCAGGAAGACCTCGTACGCAATCCCTCGTTGGTCCGGTCCCGCGTACTGATACTCCCCCTCGGATCCCTTCAGCACCTCGATGGCTCCGCCGAACAGGGGCTCGCCTCGGGGACGGATGCGCATCCCGACGGCATCGGGCGGCAAGAAGATTACGGTCGGCTCGATCGGCTCCAGGTCCAGCTTCATCGCCGCGTCCGCGCCGGGAACCGGCATCCGCTCGATCGGAATCAACGCGGTGCCCTTCTGCACCGGAACTCGAGCGCGAATCGATCGGGTCCACGCTCGCCCGTCGTAAGCGTCCAACGCCGTGCCCCGCAGGTACATCGTCAACCGCTGCGGAGGCGGATCGGGAAGGTTGGGCACCTCCACCCGCAGCACGATCGTCGGATCGCTTCGCAGCGTGCCCACGCCTCCCAGGTCCACGTGGTCGGAGAACCCCACCATCCGGCCGGTCGTGGGTCGATTCAGCAGGATGAGCGACAGCCCCACGCGCGGAAACAGGACGAACAGCGCGGCCGTGAAGATGAAGATGGGAAGCGAGAGCAGACAGGTGAGGGCAAGGAAGGTCTTCCCGACGACTCTGCGGCTGCGGAGAATCCGTGGGACGTCCACGGGCAAACCCGTCCGGTCCCGGGCTCCCTGGCGGTAGTTGCCCTCGACCTCCCGCCGCAAGTGGCTCAGCACGAGGGCACCGGGGGCCACGATCAGGAATCCGGCCAGCGCCAACGCGTAGCCCAACCCTCCCCCGAGCACGGTCCCCGCAATGAAGTGGAGCCAGGCGAGCACGATGACCTGCTGGTCCTGGGCGGCGCCGCGACGCGTGGCGAGCCGGATGATCTGCAGCGCGATCGCGAACTCGACGGCCGTTTGCAGCAGCGGGGCCCCCCAGGCGAGCCGGGCAACCTGGATGATGAGCGCAGCGAGAGGCGTGATGGTGGCGAGCCGCGCCATGGCGGGTTTGCCCTGCCACGCTTCGGGAACCGCCAGGGCGGCGGCCAATGAGACGAGGATCACGACGCTGACGGCCCGGGAGATTTCCCCGGAGCTGACCAGGGCCAGCACGCCGAGCACGGCGAGCAGGTCCGTCATGATGCGGTGGACCAGCCCAAACCGCATCACGCCCCTCCACCATCGACCGGGGCGCGGCGGCTTCGCGCCTCGGTCTTCATCTTCGCAGCAGTCTCCTCGTCAACAGCGTCGATGAGCGCAAGGAATCGCAGAACAGGGTCCGCTCCCTGGGAAGGATTCGTCAGCGCACTCCGCCCGGACGCCGTCACGACCTTCACGCCGTCCCCCCGACGCAGCCGCGCTACGGTGTGGGACGCGACCTCGCGGATGCGTCGCTCGAACTCGGCGTTCCATTCCTCGGCGGCCGTGGTGCGGACGTCCTCGAGGGATAGCACCGCCTGGGGCCTCGCCTCGCTCGCGCGCTCCTTGAGCACGAGGTGTCCGGGGATCGTGCTCTTGCGCCAGTAGATGTCTCGCGGGTCGTCTCCGTCCCGCATCGGCCGGAGACCGAGCAGCTCGTCTCCCACACCTCTTCGCGACGACTCCGCGTTGCCGCGGTCCATGCCGGAGTGGTCGGGAGGGAGCCTCACGCGGTCGACGGCGGGATAGATGATGAGCTCGCCCAACAGGTCGAGCGTCATGGACTTTTCGAAGAGTCCGAACGGGAACCGCGTGGCGACGCGGAACCCGGTGTGGCTGTCGCGTCCGCGCCGGTGGGGCTTGCGTCGGTACGCCGCGACCTGCGCGGATCTCGGGCTGATCTTGAGGAAGAAGCACCGCTTGTCCGCGGGTTGGCCGGCGCGCAGGTCCTCCACCTCGATGGCGTAGGACGGCATCTTGCGCTTGTGGTTGAACACCTCGATTTCCACGAGGTGGGCGCGTCCCGCCTGGGCTCGGGCGGGAAGCCTGCGGGACACCGTGAGGCCTCGCAGGGACAGCTCGCTCATGGCGGCGGACACGAGCACCAGGGCCAGCAGCAGCCCGAGCAACAGGTACAGCAGGTTGTTGCCGGTGTTGATGGCGGCCATCCCAACACCGAAGGTGATTCCGATGAAGTACTTGCCTTCACGGGTGACGCGGAGCCTGCGGCGGTGGCGGAATCTCCGAGCGGCGACCGCGAGCACGCCGGGCTCGGCGGCGTTGGCGTCGCGTTGGGTGCCAGCCGCAGGTGCCACGTCGCGCTCCTCTCACAGCGGGACGGGCACGCGAGCCACGATGTCTCGCAAGGCCGTCTCGGTTTCGTCGCGGGTGGGGACGTAGCCTTCGACGTGGGAGGCGAGTCGGACGCGGTGGGCGAGCACAGCCACGGCGAGCTCGTGGACGTCGTCGGCGATGCAGTAGCGACGTCCGCGGAGCATGGCTCGTGCTCGGGCGGCCCTTCCGAGGTTCATTCCAGCGCGTGTGGAGGCGCCGACCGAGAGCATGGGGGACGAGCGCGTGGCAGAGATGACGGCTTGGAGGTAGGCGCCGATGGCGGGGTCGAAGTCGACGTTATCGACGGACTGTTGGAGGGCGGAGAGCTGCACGGGTCCGAGGACGACGGGGACGTTCCGAGTCCGGTCCATGTCGCCGTCGAGGAATAGGCGCGTTTCGACCTGGGGAGGCGGGTATCCGATGCGGATACGGAGCATGAACCGGTCGAGCTGGGATTCCGGCAGCGGAAATGTGCCCGCGTAGTCGTGGGGGTTCTGCGTGGCGAGGACGAAGAAGGGCGCCGGCAGGGGCAGGGTCTTGCCGTCGATCGAGACTTGCCGCTCGCTCATCGCTTCGAGGAGGGCGGACTGGGTGCGCGGGCTGGCGCGGTTGATTTCGTCGACGAGCAGAACATTGGCGAAGACGGGACCTTCTCGCAGGACGAACTCGCCGCGTCGCTGGTCGAAGATGGAGACACCGAGGACGTCGCTGGGGAGCAGGTCGCTTGTGAACTGGACGCGGTGCAGGACGCCGCCGACGGCGCGGGCGAGGCTGCGGGCGAGGGTGGTTTTCCCCACGCCTGGGACGTCTTCGATGAGGACGTGGCCGCCGGCGAGCATGGCGGTGAGCGCCAGCTCGATCGCGTCGGGTTTTCCTTCGAGCGCGATCTCCACGGCTGCTCGCAGCTCGTTGAGCAGGGAGGTGGAATCGGTGGTGACGGCCGCGGCAGAGGTCATCGGGCCGGCATCCTAGCATGGTCTGCGTGGGGTCGCCGGACAGATGCGGGGTTTTGCGCTGCGGGGGGCGACGGAGAGGATCGTTCGGAGGCGCGCGGCGGTTGGATCATGGTGTCCGGAGGGTATGTTCACCTGGGAGGAGGCAACCGCAACCCCTTTCGATTGGGGTCGCAGGGGGAACCTTGGGGGAAGGGGGTGCGCGGAGGTGGAGGGACACGTCGGGCCGGGCTGGGTCCCATCCGACTCTGGGGGTTGGTTGGGGGGGGCGACGGGGCGGGTGTTGTTGGGATGCGGTTCGAGCCGTTGCGTTGAGGTGAGGACGGTCTCGCGTCGCGGCCTTGAGAGAGAATCTATAGATCTCACGGGGTTGGGACGCTTTGTTTTCCGTATCCCGGGCGCGTCGGAGGAGGCCCGA
>JAKLDZ010000116.1 GCA_022703255.1 Myxococcota bacterium
CCCCGCCCCGTGGCCCCCGCCACCACTCCCCCACCCACGAGCACCAGCACGAAGACACCGATGCCACACGCGATCGAACCAGCCGCCACCGCTGCACCGGATGACGCGGCCGCGGCACCCCGGCTCATCACCAGACGCGCGATGTTGGCGCTGAGGGCGACCCAGAGGCCGGCTCCCAGGATCGCGAGAGGGACGAGCACGGCGCGACGCAGCCGATCCTGGGCCGACCGTGGCGCAAGCCACTGCGCGAGCGACAGGGCGGATGGGGGCTGGGCCGGGTGGGCGACGATCCCGAGGGCGGCTCCGACCAGAGCGACGACGAGGGCTGCGGGGGCGATGACTCCGAGGTCCGTGAGGGCGATGGAGAACAAGGACGGTGCGCGCGCCCGGTCCGTCACTCGCGCCAAGGCGAACTGCGCGTCGAGCAGCGCGACGACCACCAGCCCCGCGAGACCGCCGAGCAGCCCGCGGGCAGCACGGGCGAGCCAATCGCGAAACCCGCGGGGATCGGAATGCGCGGTGGAGGAGCTAGCGCCACTCACCGACCCGTCCTCCGCGTGCGGGATGGATGCGCAAGGGGATGGGCCTGGTCGTAGACTCTCATGAGATGCTCGATGGAAACGTGGGTGTATCGCTGGGTTGTCGACAGACTCGCGTGCCCCAGCATTTCCTGAATCGCACGCAGGTCGGCGCCGCCGCCGAGCATGTGCGTAGCACAAGTGTGCCGCATCGCGTGCGGATGCAGATCAGCTCGCCCCGCCCCCAACGCACCGTATTTGTGCACCAGTAGCTGGAGCTCCCGCACCCCGATCCGCCGGCCACGCACAGACAGCAGCAGCGCACGCGGATCCTGCTCCCCTGTCCGCGGGTGGCGAAGCTCGTCTCGCACCTGCAACCAGGCCCCGATCGCCTCCGCGCACGGGCCGCCAAACGGCACGATGCGCTCCTTGTTCCCCTTGCCGAGCACCCGGACCGTCCCGGCGTGCACGTCGACATCTCCCAGGTCGAGCCCCGCGAGCTCCGATACCCGCAACCCCGACCCGTACAGCAGCTCCAGCGCAGCGCGATCCCGACGCGAGCGCGCATCGTCACCGCTCGGTGTCTCCACCACCTCCCGGGCGGAGTCGACGTCGAGCAGGGTCGGCAGGGGTCGACGGAGCTTGGGGGTGGCGAGCTCCGCTGCAGGGTTCTTCTGGATGCGTCCACGACGCTGGTGGAACCGGAAGAGCGCGCGTGCGGCGGCGACCTTGCGCGAGACCGATGAGGCGGCGAGGCTCCTCGCGAGGGTCCCCAACCATGCGCGCAGCACGAAGATGTCGATGTCCTCCAGCTTCAGCGTCTCCCGTCCCGTGCGTTCGTGGGCGAACGTCTCGAGCTGCGCGAGATCGCTGCGATAGGCCTCCACGGTGTGGCTCGACGCACGCTTCTCGTTGCGCAGGTGCAGCATGAAGCGCTCGATGTCCTGGGCAAGCGGATCGGGACCACCGGGCATGACGCATGTGGTTAGCACTGCCGCCCGGCAACCTCCAAGATTCCAGGCCGATCGGCGGGGTTCTCAGCCGCAGAGCCGGGTCACCTCCCGCGCCGCCTCGAGCGCGACCTCCACCTGATCCCCGAGCGCGTCGGCGTGCTTCCGATCCCGTTCCGCACGCGCACGCATCGCCTCCTCGTCGAGGCTGCGCTCCAACCGTCCCAGCGTCGCCGAAATCCGCACGCCGTGCTCCGAGCCCGCATCGAGCGAACCGCGGCGCAGGTCTCGCAGCGTGTTGTCGAGCGACGACCGTAGGTTGGCCGCCAACAGCGGTGAAGTGCGGCACAGCTTCCGTCGGACCCGCCTCGCCTGGGCAGCGAGCCTTCCCGCGGGAGAGCGCGAGCGCCTGCGAAAGAGCACCAGGACCGTGACGAGCACGACCGCGGCGAGCAGCGTCGCGAAGAGGACCGCGGGCGACGGGAGCCGGGTCGCAATGGCGGGCGAAGGAGTTGCTGCGGAGGATGCTTCGACCCAGAGGTCGAGCTGACCGGACAGGGACGCCGTCCAGTCCGAGGAGCCGAGCAAGCGGGAGCGGGCCTGGTGATTCAGGCGCAGCGGCAGGCACGGCGACGATACCCCCAGAGCGTTGCAGGCCGGCGCGGCGCCGCCGGTGGCGATCGCGTGCACCTCGTGCGTGTGCGCGTCGTGGGACACGAGGCGAAAGCCACCCCCCTCGAGATCGAACCACCCCCCGGGGTCGATCGAAGGGCCGCCCGGGGCATCTGCCGGCCAGAATGTCGCGGCGGCGTCGATCCGGGAACCGTCGTGACTCGAATACAGCGAACCTCGCAGCGCGATCTCATCGCCTGGCGCCGCGTCTACTGGAATCGCGAGAGCGTCGAGGGCGAGGGGAATCGGATCAGACACAGCGCGCTCCGGAAGGTGAGGGGAGTGCGAAGGGTGGTCGCACGGGTGTGAAAAAATGCTGGCATCTTGACGTTGTCGCAATCGGCGTCCAGGCTACGGGCCGATGCCGCAGCGACAGCACTACCTGTTCGTGTGCCTCAACAAGCGTCCGGAAGAGAGTCCAAAGGGGTCTTGTGGGGCGAAGGGTTCGGAGGCGATTTACGACGCTCTGCGCAAGGGGGTGTTCGACAAGGGGCTGCACCATCAGGTGGTGCGCGCGTGCTCTTGCAGCTGTCTCGACCTGTGTCACATCGGGCCTTCGATTTGCGTCGAGCCGGAGCACATCTGCTATGGCCGCGTGAAGCTCGAGGATGTTCCCGAGATTGTGCAGGCGCTGGCCGACGGCACCGTGGTGCAGCGCCTCGTGATTGCGCCCGAGGAGTACGACCGGGCGAAGAAGGGCTCATAGTCGCGGGGCGGACCGGGGCGGCGTCCCGCCGGTCTCGCGCGGGAGGGAAGATCGTTTGGGAGGGGCCGTACTAGGGGAGCGACGCCGCTCATTCGGAGCGCTGACCGATTGGCTGTTGAAAACTTCGTGCGATTCGCAACACCGGGTATGCTGTTTCCCGGTATCCGGAGGGCCCAGGCTCTCCAGGACTGAATCCAGGTTTCTGTGCGAGCGCTCGTCGATTCCTGCTGAATCGATGAAGCCAGGGGAGCTTTGCCTCGCGCGATCTCGAATCGCGCGGCGGAATAGAGGAAAGGATCCAATCATGCGCAAGATGGTCGTTGCATCGATGGCTCTCGGAATGCTTCTGGTGGCTGGTGCGGCCCAGGCCGAGGACAAGTTCGGAACCGGTATCATCCTCGGGGTGGACCGGCTCTGGGGCATCGGCATGTACTCGCAGACGCAGAGCTCCGATGAGAACGGTGTCGATTACGAGGAGAAGACCAGCAGGACCGCCGTGAACCTGTTGCTTGCCGGATCCCCCGCGTCGGTCTACCAGGTGCCGCGCCTGGCCTTCGACTACGGTCTGGGCAACGGGCTGACCGTGGGCGGCAACCTCGGCTACATCTCGCAGAGCGGATCCTCCCAGATGAAGAAGCCCTCCGAGGGCGAAGAAGTGGATCTCCCGAAGACCTCCGGCTTCCTGATCGCTCCGCGTGTCGGCTATGCCCTGGAGCTCGCCGAGGGGATTTACATCTGGCCGCGCGCCGGCATCACCTACTACTCGACGAAGACGACCATCGAGGCAGGCGCCGCCAAGAACGAGGACACGCTCTCCGGCTTCGGGCTCAACGTGGAAGGCATGCTCCTCTGGTCCCCGGTGCCGCACTTCGGCCTGACGATTGGCCCGGTGTTCGACTACACGCTGTCCGGCAAGGCCAAGTCCAAGCAGACGGGTGCCGTTACGGCCGAGAGCGAGAAAGACATGACGGAGATGAACATCGGCCTCGCCTCCGGCATCGTCGGCTGGTTCTGATTCCCAACGAGAGGCGCTGCCCATCCGGCAGCGCCTCCCCACCTCCCCTCGGGCATCCCGGTTCCCATCCCGTCTGTCCGGACCTTCGCAACACTCCCCATCCCCGCGTCCGGCGCGGGGCGCAAGCGCGCCCCCAGGCCGACCCCCATCACGCCATGCCGCTTGCGATGCTCGCCACATGGGGCTATGGGCATGAGTCTCGACTCAACAAGCGGGGTCCACTCATGAACAACAAGCTCTTCGGAACGCTTGCCGTCGCAGGGGCGCTGCTCCTGACCTCCTCGGCTCAGGCCCAGGACCGGTTCGGCGCCAAGGGCCAGATGGCCTTCAGCGCCGACAGGCTCTTCGGCTTCTACGGCTACTCGGCCTCCACCTCGTACGACGTGCCCAACGTGGGCGAATACGAGTTCAAGCAGGGCGGCTCCGAGTTCAGCCTGCTGTGGGGCCCGTCCTCCGTTCCCGGGATCTTCGCGGTCAACCCGTATGCGACGCCGCGGCTGTCCTTCGACTACTTCGTGATCGACGGTCTCTCGGTCGGCGGCTCGATTGCCTATGCGAAGGCTGGCGGCGAGTACAAGCAGGAGAAGGGGCCGCCGAACACGGTGCTTGCGCCGAGCTCCGACACTCCCGAGGTGCGGATGTTCGCGTTCTCTCCCCGTGTGGGCTACGCGTACATGTTCTCGGACATCATCGGCATCTGGCCGCGCGGAGGGTTCACCTACGCCCAGCTCACCACCGAAGAGCAGGTGGGCGACCGCGAAGAGGAAACCTCCAAGGTCTTCAGCCTCGACATCGAGGCCATGCTCGTCATCGTGCCGAAACAGCACTTCGCCTTCGTCGTCGGTCCCGTGATCGACTTCGGCCTGACCGGCAGCTCCAAGCACAAGGAGACCCCGATGCCGGCGGTGAATCGTCCGGACTGGGACCGCGACGCGAAGCTCCACACCTACGGCATCGCGGCGGGCATGCTCGGGTACTTCTGAGCAAGCCGGCGTCCGCGGCTGCGCCCCTCTTCGATGCGTTTCCAGATCCTCGTTGCACTCGTTGCCTCGCTGCCCCTCTGCTGCGCCGCTTCCGAGCAGGAGCCGCCTCACTCCCCACTGCCCGACAACCTGAGCATCCCCTGGCAAACCAGGGCCGGCCGCGACGCGTCCGTCGGCAGCGACGCGGGCGCGCTCCCCGATGCTCCGTCCATCGAGCTGCGTCCTCTCGAGAGCTGCGGCGACTCCTCCGCGGGATTCGAGGGGTGGATCGAAGCCTTCCGCCGACACGCCGTCGGCCAACAGATCCAACCCTCCATCGTGATCGCAGCTCTTGCGACGGTGCGCTACGACGACGAGGTCGTCGCGCTCGACCGCTCCCAGGCCGCTCACAAGCTCTCCTTCGAGGAGTTCTACAAGCGGCACGTGTCGCGGGACCGTCTCGTGCGGGGCAAGGAGCAACGTCGGGAACGCGCCGATCTGCTCGCGAAGCTCGACGAGCGGTACGGCGTGGCTCCCGAGGTTCTCGTGGCGATTTGGGGGCTCGAGACGGACTACGGGAGAAACGTCGGGACCCGATCGAGCTTGAACGCCCTCGCGACGCTTGCCTACGATTGCCGCAGAGCGGAGCGTTTTCGTGGTGAGCTGATGAGCGCGCTGCGAATCCTGCAGCGCGGCGATCTGGCAGTCCACGACATGGTGGGCGCCTGGGCCGGGGAGCTCGGGCAAACCCAGTTCCTGCCGTCTTCCTACGAGCGCTTCGCGATCGACTTCGACGGAGACGGCCGTGCGAACCTGGTGGGCAGCGCCTCCGACGCACTGGCCTCGACCGCGAACTACCTTCAGCAGCACGGCTGGAGGCCCAAGGAGGGCTACGGTCCGGGCACGCACAACTTCGGGGTGCTCTCGGAGTGGAACTCCTCGGGCGTGTACCGTCAGACCATCGCGAAGTTCGCAGCTCAGATCGGGAAGGGAAAGTCCCAATGACCTTGCACCTCGCGCTCGCTCCCCTTCGCGGTCTGACCGACGCGGCTTTCCGCGGCGCGTTTGCGAAGCACTTCGGCGGATTCGACGAGGCACTGGCGCCGTTCCTCGCGCCGGAGCAAGGACGCATGCCGAGACCCAAGGATCTCGCGGAGCTTGTTCCGTCGAACAACGGGGCGCTTCCGACGGTCCCGCAGATCCTGACGGATGACCCGGAGCTCTTCCTGGCCACGGCGAAGCTGCTCGCGCAGGGGGGATGCGCACAGGTGAACTGGAACCTCGGATGTCCGCAGCCGATGGTCGTGCGGCGACAGAGAGGTGCGGGGCTCCTGCCGCACCCGGACCGCATTGCCGCATTCCTCGACTCCGTCGTCCCCTCCCTCGGCATGCGCCTGTCCGTCAAGCTCCGGCTGGGTCTCCACGACAAGTCGGAGATCGTTCCGGTGCTCGATGTTTTGAATCGGTATCCGCTCCACGAGGTGATCGTCCATCCGCGGACGGGCGACCAGATGTACAAGGGCTCTGCCGACCCCGATGCCTTCGAGGAGGCGGCTCCGTCGTGCCGTCACCGGCTCGTGTACAACGGCGACATTTGCGACGTCGAGGGCTTCCGGGCGCTGCACGCGCGCTTTCCGTTCGTGGCTGGCTGGATGATCGGTCGCGGCGCCGTGTCGGAGCCGATGCTGGCGCGAATGATCCGCGGCGAAGCGGTCGATCCCCGGGATCGACTGGAGCGCATGCATCGATTCCACGACGCGATGCTCGAGCACTATCTGAGCGTGCTCAACGGTCCTGCGCACGTGCTCGACAAGATGACCGGGCTGTGGGGGTATTGGGTCGATGCGATTCCGGGGAAGCGCAAGCCGGTCAAGAGGCTGTGCAAGACCACGGAGCTCGACCGGTATCGCCGCGGGGTCGAGGAGGTGTTCGGAGCGTCTGGGGCTACAGCGGGTCAGGCTGCCGGGGAGGACATCGCCCAGAACACGACGAGAGCGACGACGATGCGATACCAGCCGAAGGGTTCGAGGCCGCGTCGCTGAAGGTACTTCACGAAGCCCGCAATCACGGCCCAGGCGACCAGGAACGAGACGGCGAGACCGACGCCGATGGGGAGCCAGCCGCCTGAGCTGGCCATGAGCACCTCGTGGTCCTTGTACAGCTCGTAGACGGTGGCGGCGCCGAGGGTGGGCAGCGCGAGCAGGAAGGAGAAGTCCGCGGCGGTGCGCGTGGAGAGCCCCGTGAGCTGGGCTGCGACGATCGTGCACATGGACCGCGAGGAGCCGGGCCACAGGGACAGGCACTGTCCGATACCGATCCACAGGGCGCGCTTCCAGTCGATGTGCTCGAGACCGTCGTCGCCCTGGACCGCCTTGCGGCGCCGGATTCGTTCGATGGCAATCATGGCGACGCCGCCGACGATCAGGGCAGCGGCGACGGGCAGCGGGTGGAAGAGGTAGTGTTTGATTGTCTTGTGCAGGACGAATCCGACGAGGGCTGCGGGGAGGAAGGCGACGAGCAGGGCGGCGAAGAGGCGCAGGGCTTCGGGTTGGCGAAGCACGAGGCCTTTGAAGCGCGCGGCGAGCAGTGTCCGATAGTGAACCACCACCGCCAGAATGGCCCCGAGCTGAATCACGATCTCGAAGGACTTGGGCCCCTCGCCGGACAGTCGCAGCAGTCGTCCCGTCAGGATGAGGTGGCCGGTCGAGGAGACCGGGAGGTATTCGGTCAGCCCCTCCACGAGCCCGAGGATGGCGGCGTCGATGGGGTTCATGGGGAGGGTCAGCCGTGCTTTCCGAGGCGATCGATTCCGGGCCAGCCGGGATCGGGGGATTCCGCGCGCGGGTTCCGGGTCTGGTGATCGCCGCGACGGTTGGCGAAGGAGAGCAGCAGATCCTTGTGGTAGACGAACTGGTCGCGGGAGTCGTAGGGGACCGCGTGGGCTCCGGTGTCCATGCGGATGGCGTCGCACGGACAAGCCTCGACGCAGAATCCGCAGAAGATGCAGCGAAGCTCGTCGATCACGAACCGGGCGGGGTATCGCTCGTAACCCCGTCGCGCATCGCCCTCGGGGTACTCGGCGGGCTCGATGTAGATGCACTGAGCGGGGCAGGCGGTGGAGCAGCAGAGGCACGCCACGCAGCGCGGAGAGCCGTCTTCGCGCGTGGTGAGACGGTGCAATCCCCGGAAGCGTTCGGGGTACGGCCGCTTCTGCTCCGGATAGCTGATCGTGTTGATGCCGGGCTCGAGGGCTTCGAGGACCGGGTCGTTGCGCTGTCCGAACACCATGTCCCGGGTGTTGCGGAAGAAGTGGTCGAGCAGCACGCCCATGCCCTTGGCGATTTCCGGAACGTAGGATTGCACCGAGGGAGAGCGATCGGGCCTGGGGAGCTTCTTGCCGATGATTCCGCCGCCCCGACGGGGCTGCGGGGCGGATTCGGCAGCGGGGGACTTGGGCTCTTGATTCATGTCAAGCCTGCATCGGAGTTGCGCGGGTTCCGCCCTGGGCCTGGGCCAGCTCCGCGGACGAGGAAAGGACCGTCTGCGCGCGCGTCACGGGCTTCAGCGCCCAGAGCACGAGGGCGACCACGGCGGCGATCATCGCGGCGGCGACGACACCCTGGGTCAGGTCTCCCAGCAGCTCGAGCACGTTGGCGGCGCCCGGAGAGGACTGCACGACGAGCACGGCAATCGCCGTGACGACGATGTTCGCGATCGACAGGGGGAGGAGCGTGCGCCAGCCGAGCCGCATCAGCTGATCGTAGCGAAAACGCGGCAGAGTCCAGCGGATGACCGCCTGCACCAGGCAGACCAGGACCACCTTGCCGAAGAACGTCGCCACCTGCAGCAGCGTGACCGAGAGGTGGGTCATGCCGTAATGAAGCAGCACGGTGTCGCCGAACGCGATGGTGAGCCCGTCGCGGTGCAGGAAGGGGAGCTGCCAGCCGCCCAGGAACAGCGTCACGAGCAGCGCCGAGGAGGTGACGATCTCGAGGTACTCGGCGAAGAAGAACATGCCGAACTTCATGCCGGAGTACTCGGTGAAGTACCCGACGATCTCGCTCTCGCCTTCGGGCAGGTCGAACGGGATGCGCTTGGTCTCTGCTGTGGCCGCGGCGAAGAACAGGAAGAAGGCCACGGGCTGCACGAAGATTCCCCAGGCGTTTTCCCCTTGCCAGCGGACCATGTCGTCGAGGCGGAGCGTGTTGTAGACGACGAACGCGCCGACGAGGGTCAGACCGAGGGTGACCTCGTAGGAGACCATCTGGCTGGCGGCGCGCAGGCCACCGAGCAGGGAGAACTTGTTGTCGCTCGCCCAGCCGGCGAGGGCGGCGCCGACCACGCCCGCGCCCGACATCGCGAAGATGAACAGGATGCCGATGTCGAGATCGAGCACCTGCATCGTCACCGAGCTCGCGGGATCGGTGCAGATCCCGGCAGAAGGAACCACGCCCGCGACCTTGCCGCCCGCGAGGCAGAGTACGTCGCCGAAGGGAACCACCGCCAGCACGACCAGCGGCGGGAACAGCCCGAACATCGGGGCAATGGAGTGCAGGAGGCGATCACCGTTCTTCGGTACGAAGTCCTCCTTGAAGATCATCTTGAGCCCGTCGGCCGCGGTGTGCATGAGCCCGGCCATGCGCAGGCGGAAGCCGGTGGCGGGCACGAGGGAGGCGGCGTAGAGGGCCGAGGCCGCCACGACGACGGCGAGCAAGACGGGCCCGGCCGTGAACAGGATCGGCTTGAGGCTCGCGGACAGGGGAGTTCCCGCGATGGCGTAGCGGGCGGGGATCAGCAGCACGTGTGCAGCGAGGCCGGCGTAGAAGACGTTGCGGGGATCGCGCACCGTCGAGGCGAGCCAGCGCTCGAACCCGTTGGCCGGAGACGATCGCGTGGCGCGCGCGGTGAGTGCGGCCAGGCCGATCCAGGCGACGAGCACGGAGAGCTCGAGGGTGATGAGGATGCGTTCGGTGGCGCGGACAGAGGCCGCGACAGACGCGGGAGCGGGGGACAGGTAGGCCCAGGCGGCGAGGGCGCCGGCGACGAGGAAAGCGGGTGCGGCGAACAGGGTTCGTGCGAGCCACGGGGGCAGGACGAAGACGGCGCGGTTGGGGCCGATGCGGTCCTGCATCATCGAGCTCATGCGCCGGTCGTTCCAGGTGAGGGCGCCGCCGATGCCGAGGACCACGCCGAGGACCAGGGCGATCTTGAGCAGGGTGGAGACGAGCTGCAGGGCGTTCATGGTCGCGATCGGCTCCTCACGGTTCGGGGGAAGGGGCGGCGATGGCGCCGGCTTCTGGGGCCATGGCCCGGTGGACGTCCTGCAGGCGTGCCCACTTCATGGGGAACTGCATGCTCGAGCCGATGCGTGCGACGAGCTCCCAACCGGGGCGCGCGTTGCCCGCGGGCTGCAGGGCGCGGAGGCTCCGCTGCGCGATGCGCTTCGCATTGACCCACGTGCCGTCGGCTTCCGCCCAGGAGCACGCGGGGAGCACCACCGTGCCGCACGCCGGCAGCGCGCCGTCCCAGGTCGCGATCGAGATCAGCACGCGCAGCTTCTTCAACGCGGCCCGGGCTCGTTCGTCGTCCATCGGCACCGCGGAGCCGAGCGCGATCACGTGCGTGATGCGACCGTCCTCGATCGCCTGCACGAGCTGGTCGAACGGGCGTGGAGGCGTGGTCGTTGCGACGTCGTTGGCCCCGGCGGTGTTGGGGTTCTTGTCGGCGTTGCGCAGGATGGCGTCGCCCTCTCCCCAAGGCTTGCCCGCGAGGAAGAACTCGCCGATGCCGAGGTGGCTCTTGGCGAGCGTGACGAGGGCGAAGTTGTCCTCGTTGGAGTGCTGGGCGCTGAGCACGACGGCCGATCGCTCGAGGGGAAGCGCGGAGAGCAACTCGGCTGCCCGCGCGATCGCGGCCTCGACCCGAACCTGCTTGCGCTCGATCGTGGCGTCCACGATGCGCTCCTTGTGCGCCGAGCGATACGACAGCATGCCCTCGTCGCACATCCAGTGGCCGTTGACCTGCTCGTTGTCCCGGGGGCGATAGCGATAGGCGCGCTGGTAGCGGGGATCGAAGTCGAGCCAGGCGTTGCACCCGGTGGCGCAGCCCTGGCAGACGGACTTCGCGGAGCGGAGGAACCACACGCGGGCCTTGAAGCGGAAGTCCTTGCTGGTGAGTGCGCCGACGGGGCAGACGTGCTCGGTCATGAGCGAGTAGGGGTGATCGAGCTGGCGGCCGGGGGACACGGCGATCTCGGAGAGGTTTCCGCGCTCGCGCTTCTCGAGCACGGGGTCCTTGGCGATCTCGGCGCAGAACCGCACGCAGCGGGTGCACACGATGCAGCGCTCGGCGTCGTAGACGATCGTGGGGCCGAAGGAGACGGCTTTGGGCTTGTGGACGATCTCGTCGCGCATGCGCTTGCCGGTGCGCTGGTGGGCGAGCCAGTAGTCCTGCAGCTTGCACTCGCCGGCCTGATCGCAAATGGGGCAATCCACCGGGTGGTTGAGCAGCAAGAACTCCTGCACGGCGGCGCGCGCTTCGAGCACGTGCGGGCTCTGATCCGACAGGACCACCATCCCGTCGGTCGCGGGGATCTGGCAGGCGGGCTGGAGCTTGGGCTTGCGCTTCGGCCGGAGCGAGCCCGAGGCCGGGTCCCAGCTCAAGACGTCGAGCGACAGCGCCTTGCGCCCCGGCTCGGGGAGGATCTCGACCAGGCACATGCGGCAGTTGGCGGCGACGCTGAGGCCCGGGTGCCAGCAGTAGTGGGGGATGTCGATGCCGGCTCGCGCGGCCGCGCGAATGATCGTGTCGCCGGGCTGGAACGGCACTTCCTTGCCATCGAGCTTGAACATCGGCATGTCTGGTGTCCCTCGCGGTCGCCTCGAGCCTGTCGCGTTGCGCCTGCCGTCATCGAGCGGCTGCCCACGGAACGGATCCGTGGGTCAGTGATCGCACTCGCCTCCGATCATGTTGAGCGAGCCGAACGTGGGGATGATGTCCGGGATCATCCGGTGGGTGATGAGCCTTCCGAGCGTGCTGACGATCGGGAAGCACGGGGGGCGGATCCGCACGCGCCACGGCGTCCCGGTGCCGTCGCTCACCAGGTAGAACCCGAGCTGGCCGTTGGCGGCCTCCGTGAAGCCGTACGCTTCGCCCGCAGGCACGGGAATCCCCTCCATCACGATCTTGAAGTGCTGAATCGTCGACTCGATCGTCGCGTACACCTCGTCCTTGTCCGGCAGCACGTACCGCCGATCGTCGATCCGCACCGGGCCCTCGTCGGGCATCTGATCCAGCGCCTGGCCGATGATGCGCGCGCTCTGCCGGATCTCCTCCATGCGGATCATGAAGCGGTCGTAGTTGTCGCCGCGGGTGCCGACCGGGACGTCGAAGTCGAACCGGTCGTAGACGAGGTAGGGGTGGGCCTTGCGGACGTCGTAGGGGACGCCTGCGGAGCGCAGGCATGGCCCGGTCCAGCCCATGCTGACGGCGTCTTGTCCGGAGATGGCGGCGACGTCGGCGGTGCGGTCGATGAAGATGCGGTTGCGTTCGACCAGGGAGAGCCCCTCTTCCATCGAGGCCAGGACGGCGGGGAGAGCAGCGCGGATGGCGGGTTTGAAGTGGTCGGTGGGGGGCTGGGCCATGCCGCCGACGCGAGCGAAGGAGTGGGTGATGCGGGCACCGGTTTCCTCTTCGAGGATGTCGAAGATCATCTCGCGGGCGCGCGTGAACCAGAGGAACGGGGTGAAGGCGCCGAGCTCCATGCACATTGCGGCGGTACACACGAGGTGGTCGGCCATGCGTGCGAGCTCGCCCATGACGACGCGGTAGTACTGGGCGCGTTCGGGGACGGTGATGCCGCAGAGCTTCTCGACGGCGAGGGCGAAGCCGACGTTGTTGAGCATCGGCGAGGCGTAGTTGCACCGGTCGACGTAGGGGAAGCACTGGGACCAGGTCCCGCGCTCGCACATCTTCTCGAATCCTCGGTGGAGATAGCCGATTTGGACGTCGGCCCGGACGACGGTTTCGCCCGACAGGTCGAGGACGATGCGGACGGTGCCGTGCATGGCCGGATGGGAGGGGCCCATCAGGAGCTGCATCGGATCGGACGGCAGCTCGAGCGTGGTCTCGTCGACTTCCTGATCGATGGGTTCCATCAGGACACCTCGGTCTCAGGGGCCTCGTCGGACCCGAAGGTCTTGCGCCCGAAGCTCATGCCTTCGTCGGCGCCGAAGGGCTCCTGCTTGTCGAGCACGTCGGGGCCTTCGCGATAGGGCACGAGCGGCTGCGTGCGATGCGCGGCGTAGTCCTTGCGCAGCGGGTGCCCTTCGAACTCGTCGTACGTGAGGATGCGTCGCAGATCGGGGTGGCCGATGAATCGGATTCCGAACATGTCCCAGGTCTCGCGTTCGAACCAGTTCAGTCCGGGCCAGACCTCGACGAGGCTGTCCACCTGGGCGCCGTCGCCGTCGCGATCGCCGACGCGGGTCTTGAGCCGGAGGCGGTGACGGAGGTCGAGGGACTCGAGGTGCAGGACGACCTCGAAGCGGGGGTCGCGGTCGAGGAAGTCGACACCGCACAGGTCGACGGGCAGGTTCATTTTGCAGTCGGGGTCATCGCGGAGGAAGCGAGCGATGTCGCGCCACCGCGAGGGGGTCACGACGGCGGTGTCGTCGCCGTGCAGGGAGGAGGTCTCCAGGATGTCGGAGGCGAACCGGTTCCGCAGGAGGTCGAGCAGCTTCTGGGACATGGGGCTACGTGAGCTCCTATTTCGTGCGCGGCCTGGTGAGGTTCTGGGCGGGATCGTTGCGGGGCTTGACGATCCCCGGGGTGCGATCGCGGCGCTGGATCTTGTCCTGAAGGAGCAGGAGCCCGTCGAGGACCGCCTCGGGGCGCGGGGGGCAGCCGGGGATGTAGATGTCGACGGGGATGACCTTGTCGATGCCGGCGAGCGTGGCGTAGTTGTCGTAGAAACCGCCGCTCGAGGCGCAGGTGCCGAAGGCGATGACCCACTTGGGATCGGCCATCTGCTCGTAGACGCGTGCGAGCACGGGGGCCTGACGCTGGCTGATGGTCCCCACGACCCACAGCACGTCGGCCTGGCGTGGGGTGAAGCGGGGAGCTTCGGCGCCGAAGCGGGCCATGTCGAAGCGCGGGCTCATGGTGGCCATGAACTCCATGGCGCAGCAGGCGGTGACGAAGGGGTACTGGAAGAGCGAGTACTTGCGGGCCCAGGCAAGGATTTCCTCGAAGCGGGTGGTGAACACGCCCTCGGCGCCGGGGCCGACGTGCAGGATGCGGGAGTGCTCCTCGACGCGGCGGCCTGTCACTTCTCCCATTCGAGAGCCCCTTTCTTCA
>JAKLDZ010000117.1 GCA_022703255.1 Myxococcota bacterium
GGCCGAGTCACCGACGCACTGCTTCATGGCCGTGCAGAAGACCTCCGCAACGAGCGGCGGCAGCTCGTCGATGGCGGGACCCGACGGACCCCCACCGCCCGCGCCCGCGGCGCCGCCGTCCTCCGACGAGCCTCCGCAGGCGAGCAAGGAAGCGGAGCCGACGAGCAGACCCAGAGCAAGCGCAGTTCTCATGGAGATCCCCTTTGGAGCGACATCGACGCGGCCGACGAGGCGTCGTCAGTGTTGATGATAGGCGAATTCCCGTGGCGAGGGAGGAGGAGATGTCGGGGGGGGGCGATCAGTGCTGCCTGGGGCCGCGTCGGAGCAGGTGCTGCTTGCAGGCGGTCGCGACCGATCCGGTGACGTTCTTGCTCTTCGCCAGGTTCTTGAGATCGCTCTCGCGCAGCAGGGGAATGAGCTTGGCTGCGTAGTGGAATGGGGTTCTGGGGTTGGTGACCAGGTTCAGCTTGATCTGGTAGCTCCGCGACCACTCCTTGCTGCTCGCGATGATCCTGAGCACGTCCTGGTCCACCGAGCGGCTGGAGCTGATGAGGGTGATCTCGTTTTCCTGCATCAGCGGGCTGCGCACGGCGGCGGCAGCGACGAGGCGGTTGGTGTCGCGGACGAGGAGCATGCGTTCTGCGGAGGTTCCGAGGATGGCGCGACGGATCTTCTGGGAGATGGTCATGTTGGCGAGCTGCACCCAGAGCGGCTTGGCCTTGTCGGCGACTTCCTCGTTGCCCTCGTCGTCCACCACGTGGGTGTCCTCGGGCACCAGATCCCGCGCGATGCTCTCGGCGATCGACTCGGTCTCCGAGTAGAGCTGATCGTCGAAGGTCGGCTCCTCGCTCGGCTCGGCGATGAGCTCGTCCTGGATCGCCGTGGCGGCCTCCTTGAAGGCCGGGATGTTGAGCTCGATGTGATTGCGCACGGCGAGCTCGAGGACGCGGTCCGCGGTGGACATTCGCGTAGCCTTGTTCATGTACAAGGCTTCGATGATGGCCGGGTGGGCCAGCAGGCGGGACTCGTTGGTGGCGATGCGCTCGGTGATGGGCTCGCCGCCCTTGGCAGCGAGGCGGACGACGGTCTCCGGAGCGATCGACTGCATCTCGAGCAGGCGGCCGATGACCTCGTCGTTCCTGAGGTAGGCGGTCGCGAGGGCGTCGGTGACGCCGGGGTGCAGGTCGGCGGAGAGCGCGCCCTGGAGGATGGGAGCGGGGAGGTTGGCGAGGGTTTGGCCGGCGGACTGGGCGATGGCGGTGTCACGGGACTCGGCGAGGAGAGCGACGACGGTGACGATGTCGCCGGGTTTGAGGCCGGGGACGACGCCCTTGGCGGCCATGGCGCGCAGGGGCGGGGGGCCGTTGGGATCGAGGATCTTCTGGGCCGGGCCAGGCAGTGAGGAGATGTCGATGGCTGGGTTCATTCAACGACCGCGGGAAGTGGAGGTGGAGCGCGGCGCCGGGGCGCTGCGGGGAGACACGGACGTCGGCAGCTCTCGGGCGCCGGAGGTATTCTTTGCGGGGGAGTCGTCGGACGCGCTGAAGACGGCGTACAGGGCGGGGATCCCGAGGAAGACCGCGACGAGCAGGAGCACGAACAGGGCAATCTTGACGTAGGACCACGGAGCCTCGCCGACGATTTCGCCGGTCTGTCCGTTGATGAGGAAGCGGTAGGGTTTGTTGTTGAAGCGGTAGGCGGCGATCCAGACGGGCAAGAGCACGTGCTTGAAGGTGACGCGGGAGAACTGGTTGCGGACCTCGAGGTTTCTCTGGGTGTTGCCGCCGACGTCGCCGGCGCAGCGTCCTTGTTGCTGCTGGGCCATGCGCTGCTGGGCGAGCTGCCAGGCCGGCATCAGGTCGAGCGCGTAGGACTCGGCGCGCCAGCCCGCGAGGAACTCGGGGCGGAAGGGGACGAGCTCCGCGGTGTTGAAGGTGCTGAACTTGTTGACGAGCTGTTGGGGCAGGCCCTTGCTGCCGCACACGAGCTCGTCGTCGAACATGTCCTGTCGGTACCCCGAGGCGTGTTCCCACCGGGTCTTGGTGACGGAGCGGGTGCGGGTGACGGTCTGGCCGTTCTCCGTGGTGGTGTAGGTCTCCTGCACGGTGTAGTGCCAGCCGCGTTCGGCGGTCCACTGGGAGGAGACCAGGGAGTCGAAGGTCCAGAAGGGGACGTAGAGGCCGAAGACTTCCTGGACTTTGGCCATGTGCTTGAGGGCGGAGGGGCGGAACCACAAGCCACCGACCCACTTGGAGAAGAGCTGCGTGCCCTGCTCGCGGGGGATTTTGAAGGGAACGAGGGATTCGGGGCGGATGAGGTTCGGGTCGGTCTGGACCTGGAGGACCTGTTGGGAGCCGCAGAAGGAGCATCGAGCGGTGCGCTCGTTCTGCCCGACGTTGACGGTGGCGCCGCAGTCCTTGCAGCCGATGGTCTGGACGGGGGTGCCGAGGCCGCGCACGGCGCGTGCGAGACCTTCTTCGATGGGGACCTCGCGCAAGGCTGCGCCTGCTTGCTCGGCCGAAGCAGCCTGGACGGCTTCCTGGTGTCCGCAGAAGGGGCACCGCATGCCCTGGGTAGCTGCATCGTAGCTGAGCTTGGCTCCGCAGCTTCGACACCCGAAGGTCTGGCCGGCGTCTGTGGGCTGGGTCATGTGCGCTCCAATTTCAGTTCCCTCATTGCCGAGGTCGGAGGGGCGGATTATCTTGTCGCACCAACGCCGGGTGCAAGCTCAACCGCCCGGGATCGTCTCACACCTGTCTCACCTCCGGAGGGATCGCATGGGGATCATGGACTTCGTCAAGGGTGGCGTTCGCGAGATGATGATCGCCCGCCCCGACGACAAGAAGCAGTTGATCGTCTACAAGCACCCCGATCAGAACGTCCCCTTCTGGTCCCAGCTGACCGTGGATTCCGACGAGGTCGCGGTCTTCTTCAAGGACGGTCAGGTCGTGGGTGTGCTGCCTCCGGGGCGCCACACGCTGCAGTCGCAGAACATTCCGTTCCTCAACCAGCTCGTGGTCCAGTACACGGGCGGCAACGTCTTCATCGCGGAGATCTTCTTCGTGAAGATGCAGCCGCTGTTCAACGTGCCGTTCGGTGGCCCGATCGCGGACATGATCGATCCGCTGACGGGTGAGATGGTGACGCCGCGGATGTTCGGGCAGTTCTCGTTGCAGGTGGTGGACCCTGCTCGGTTCGTGGTCCGCTATGTCGGGCAGGCTGCGGCGGGCGACAACGACGCGGTGCTGGGATGGATCAAGGGGTTGTTCTTCATGGGGGTGAAGACGACCATCGGTGAGCTGTGCGAGGCCGAGGGCAAGAGCATCCTGCAGGCCACGGCGCTCCGTCAGCAGCTCGCCCAGCGGTTCGTGCAGAAGTCGCCGGACCTCGCCGACATCGGCGTGCGGGTCCTGCAGATGGGCGACTTCGACATCAACTTCAGCCCCGAGGACAAGCAGCGTCTGGTGGCTGCCCAGGCCGAGGTGGCGAAGGCCAACCGCGGCGTCGCGATTGCCAAGGCGAACGCGGCGGCCAAGCAGTTCGAGCTCGATCAGAGCTTCCAGCAGGACTCCCGTTACGTGCAGCAGCTCGCGGGCAACTGGCAGAACTACGCAGCGGGCGAGGCGATGCGCGGAGCAGGGCAGGGCATGGCCAAGGGCGGCGAAGGCGCTGGCGTGGCCGGGCTTGGAGCGCAGATGGCTGCGGGCATCGGCATGGCCGGGGTGATGCAACAGAACATGATGCATCCGGCCGGCCCGCAGTTCGCAGCGCCCGGAATGGCTCCTCCCCAGGGCCAGCAGCCGGTGGTCGCGGCGTCGCCCCAGGCGGCGGTACCCACGGCCGCGGGCGGGCTGGCCGCCTGTCCCAAGTGCGCGGCGAAGGTTCCTCCCGGCAAGTTCTGCGCGGAGTGCGGGGCCACGATGGCCGTGCCGCAGAAGCGCTTCTGCACCGGCTGCGGCGCCGATCTCGGACCCACCGCGAAGTTCTGCGCCAACTGCGGAACCCCCTCGACTCCGGCCGGCTGAGCCGTCCCCTCCTCGTTCCCCGCCGAATCACCCCGTCCAACGATGTCCGGACCGCGATGCCTCGCGAGGTTACCCCGCGAGGGTGTCAAGCGCTTGCGACGCACACCCGGTATGAGACTAGGATAGGGGCGTGACGACGCAGCGCATGTTCGACGTGGTCAAGGCGAAGCGTTGCCTGACCTGCCAGCAGAGATTCACGAGCGAGGCTGCGTTCTGCCCGTTCGATGGCGAGCGGCTGGTGGAAGCGGAGGGGATCGAGCCCGGCAAGGATCCGTTGATCGGGACGCTGGTGGACAACCGCTACGAGATCCTGGAGTCGCTGGGCGAGGGCGGGATGGGTGCGGTGTACCGGGTCCGGCACAAGGTCTTGTCGCGCATGTTCGCGATGAAGATCCTGCGGCGCGAGATGGCGCGGGAGAAGGAGCTCTGTGCGCGGTTCATCCAGGAGGCGCGTGCGGCGGCGACGATAGCGCATGCGAACGTGGTGCAGATCAACGACTACGGCAACCTGCCGGACGGCACGCCGTACTTCGTGATGGAGCTGCTCGAGGGCAATCCGCTCTCGAAGGTGATCAAGCTCGGGGCGCTTCCGGCGGGGCGCGCGGTGCGCATCGTGCAGCAGATCGCCTCCGGGCTTGGCGCGGCGCATCGGGCAGGGGTGGTGCACCGCGACTTGAAGCCCGACAACGTGTTCGTGTGCGAGCTGGAGGACGGCAAGGATTCGGTGAAGATCCTCGACTTCGGCGTGGCGAAGGTGGCGGGGTCGGCGAGCATGACGAAGACCGGCATGGTCTTCGGGTCGCCGCACTACATGAGCCCGGAGCAGGCATCGGGACAGCCGGTGGACCATCGCGCCGACATCTACGCGATGGGCGTGATCATGTACGAGCTGTTCACCGGCCGCGTGCCGTTCGAAGCCGACACCTTCATGGGCGTGCTCACCAAGCACATGTTCATGGCACCCGAGTCCTTTGAAGTCCGCGTGGGCGACGCTGCCCGCGAGCTCGGCGCGCTGGAGGACATCACCCTCCGCTGCCTGGAAAAGAAGCCCGAGAACCGCTTCCCCACGATGGAGGCGCTCGTCGAAGCCATCGACGAAGTCGTGGAGCTCTGCTCCGACGACCGCATCGACGTCCGCCCTTCGTCCGTTGGGTCGGAGCGTCGTTCTGCCCTGTCGAGCTTTCGCCTGGCCGACGAGATGGAGCCGCCGCTGCCGGGGGAGGTGAGCGCGGCCCGGGCGCGCCGAGGCGCGCGCGATCGCGGCACCCGCCTCGCGCTGGTGGCCATGATCGTCGCCGGCTGCATGTTCGTGGTCGCGGTCGCCCTGGTCGCATGGTCTCGTGGTCGCGGGGGAGCGGCGGCGATCCCGGAGACAGCACCGGGCGTGACGACCGTCGGAGCGGGTGCATCGCCGACAGCGTCGTCTGCGGCGGGGATCGCGGTCCCCCCGACGGTGAGCGTGATGTCGACCTCGCAGGCTCCGGCCTCGGCCTCGATGGCGGTGCAAGAGCCTGCACCGTCCAAAGCGGAGCCCGCGAGAACCACCCCGAGGTGGACGCCCCCTCGCACCACCGCCCCGTCCACCGCGACCGCAGCTCCCACGGCCACGGCCCCGAAGAAGCAACCCGCGGGCGGCGGAGAGATCGTCAACCCTTGGGCGGACTAGGATCGGCCATGGGAATCCCAGGCTCCGGCTGCACCCGGGATCTCGCGTCGAACTCCCGCTTGACACTTCGGCCTTCCGGCCGTGAACTGCAGAGCGCATCCGGTGGCTAAGCTCAAGCTCCTTCTGGTCGACCAGGACCCGAACTCACGAACGGTTCTCGAGGTCAGTCTGAAGAAAGCCGGCTACGTGGTGACCACGTCGCAGGACGGCCTCGATGCGCTCTCGAAGATCGAAATGTCGTCTCCCGACATGGTGCTGACCGACACGCGCCTGCCCGGAATCGACGGCTTCGAGCTGGTCAAGCGCATGAAGGACCGGCCCGAGATGACCGCGATCCCGGTCGTGTTCCTGTCGAGCCGCAGATCCGTCGAAGACAAGGTCCGCTCCTTCGAGCTCGGCGTCGAAGACTACCTCACCAAGCCGATCTTCGTCCGCGAGCTCATCGCACGCATCAACGTCCTGCTCAACCGTAGGGCGCAGGAGCGCATCGCGGCGCGCGCGCCGGGGGCGGGACGCACGCGCTTCACCGGCTCCATCCTCGACATGGCCGTCGTGGACCTGCTCCAGACCTTCGAGGTCAGCCGCAAGAGCGGTATCCTTCGGGTCACGAACAAAGACCAGGAGGCCGTCATCTCCCTTCGTGACGGCGCCGTGGTCGACGCCGCTCTCGGCCAGCTCCGCGGGGTCGAGGTCGTCTACCGCACCCTCGTGTGGAACGAAGGCCAGTTCGAGGTCGAGTTCACCCCTGTAGACGCGCCGGACATCATCGGGCAGTCGACGCAAGGGCTGCTCATGGAGGGGATGAGGAGGCTCGACGAGTGGACGCGTCTGCTCGAGCAGCTGCCTCCGCTGTCGACGCGGCTGCGTGTGGACCCCGAGCAGATGCGTGAGCGCCTGCACGAGATCCCCGACGAGGTGAACAAGATTCTGCGTCTGTTCCACGGCGGGTGCGCGATCTCGGAGGTCATCGATCGCTCGCCGTTCGAGGACCTTTCCACCCTGGGGACGATCTCGAAGCTGTTCTTCGAGGGCATCCTGATCATGGCGGACGACGCGGCGCCCGAGGAGCCGTCGACGGCGTTGAGCGGGCCGCCACTCGGAACCGTCACGACGACGGTCCCGCACGTCGATGAAGCCGACGAGCTGCTTGCTCTCGAGCGCCAGGGCTTGCCGCGCCCCGCTCCGATCCCCTCGGCCGCGCTCGTGCGCGATTCCTCCACCACACCGGGTATCGGGCCGTCGCCCTTCGCCGAGCCGGGCGCGCTCGACTCCCCGAGTCCGGTCGAGGAGCCCGTCGTGGACTCGCGCTCTGGAGCTCCCACGGTCCGCGAACCTTCTGTGGCGCGCCTTGCGTCGCTCGAACCTGCGGGCGAATCGCGGGAGGAGGCCCCCGAGCGTTCGCCCGAGGAGCCCTCCGAGCCGCCGGAAGGCGCTGCGGATGGTGGCGCGCGGCACGAGCCCGATGCGGTGGGCGATGCGGAAGCTTCGGGAGAGGGGGACCACGGAGAGCCGAGGGAGTCGGGCGAGGAACCCGTAGGGCCGCAGCCGGCATGGCGTGCATCGAACGAGGACTTCGACGACGAGTTCTTCAGGGACCAGGAGGCGGAGCAGGAGGAGGAGGAGGCGCCGGAGGACCGGGTGACGGATCCAGCGATGGGGCGCGTGCGCTCCGCGAAGGACTTGTCCCTGCGTGAGCAGACGGATCCCCGTCTGAAGGGGCGTCGGTCCATGCTCGCCCGGGGTGTGGCGGTGGTGGTGGGGTTCCTGGCTGTCATGGCCGGCTTCGCGGTGTGGCAGACGATGTCGGCGCGTGCGGGCAAGTCGTCCGGGATGGAGCTGCCGACCGCAACCAGCGCTGCGCCGTCGGTAGCGGGAGAGGTGTCCTCCGAAGCCCCGCCAGGGGTTCCGAGCGCGCAGCCGGTCGTCGAGAGCCCCTCGGCTTCGGCAGCCGTCGATGCCCCCCCGGCCGCCTCGGAGTCAGCCTCGGCAGCCGCGTCCGCGAGCGCAGCGCCTTCGTCTGCGGCGCCTGCGGAAGACGACTTCTTCGCGTCTGCGATTCCGCAGGACGTGGTGATCGAGGGCGAGGGCGAGCAGCTGATCCTGCGTGCGGAGCGGGAGCTGAACAGGGGGCGCGTGAAGGAAGCGATCGCATACGCGCACCGCTACTCGCGAGAGAACCCGTCGAAAGCCTACGGGTGGTTGATGCTCGGCGCGGCGTTCCAGCAGAAGGGCAACATGAAGATGGCGCGCGAGGCCTATCACCTGTGCGTCGAGCTCGGTAAGGGCCGCGGCCTCGACGATTGCCGGGCGATGGGTGGCGGGCGTCGTTGACGCGCCTGGTCAGCGACTCGAGAGGGCCTGGCGCGAGCGCAATCTGGGATCGATCGCGGCGTAGAGCAGATCGACCAGCAGGTTGGACGCGATGACGGTGAGGGTAGTGACGAGCACGATGCCCATGACGACGGGGCCGTCGCGTTCGATGACGGCGTCGACGGACAGGGCACCGAGGCCGGGCCAGCGGAAGAGCTTTTCGGTGACGATGGCGCCGCCGAGGAGTGCGCCGAGGTCCATGCCGACGACGGTGACGAGGGGCATGACGGCATTGCGCAGGGCGTGGAGCACCAGGATTCTCCACGGCTGGAGTCCCTTGGCGCGAGCGGTCCGAACGTAGTCCTGCTGGAGCTGGACGAGCATCTCGTCGCGGACGAAGCGGGCGTAGTAGCTTGCCCCGAAGACTCCGAGTGTGAGCGCGGGCAGCACGAGGCATGCCGCGTGCTCGGCGGTCGTCCTGCCCCAGCCGTCGAGCGGAAGCAGCTTCCACCGGTACGCGAGCCAGTACTGGAGCAGCAGACCGGAGATGAAGGTCGGCGTGCTGACACCGAGGAGGGTGAGGCCGATGACGCCGTGGTCGAGGAGCTTGCCGCGGCGGGTGGCAGCGAGGATGCCGGCGGCGGCGCCGACGAGGACCTGGAGGGAGACGGCGGCGACGGCGAGAAGGGCGGTTCTGGGGAGGCGTTCTGCGATGAGCTTCGCGACGGGTTTGCGTTTCTGGAAGCTCATGCCGAGATCGAGATGGACGCGACCGAGGGGGGAGCAGGAGCCGTGATCGGGATCTTTGGGGGCGAGCTGGGACGGTCCGAAGTGCACCAGACGCCGGAAGAACGCGACATATTGTGTCGCGAGAGAGCGATCGAGGCCGAGGCGCTGGCGGATGCGATCGACGTCGGCGGGGCGAGCCTGGGGGCCAGCGACGGCGCGGGCGGGATCGGAGGGGAGGGCGTGGTGGATGAGGAAGGTCGTGGTCAAGACGAGCCAGACGACGACCAGCGAGGAGAGGAGACGCAAGGCGGCGCGACGGATCACGGCGCACCTCGCCGGGGGAGGAGGGAGGCGAGGACGTTGCCGTTCCACGCAGGAGAGCGTGCGGAGCCGCGCGAGTCGCGTCGATCGAGCCAGAGGAATCCGACGTCGAGCTGCGCGTGAGGGTGAGGGCGATAGCCTCGGACGTACCCCTGCCAGACCTCGAAGCGTCGATAGCCGTAGGCGAGGGCCCACGGGGCCTCGTCGCGGACGATCTCCTCGGCCTTCCGGTAGATGGCCCTTCGACGAAGGGGATCGAGCTCGGCGCGTCCGCGCTCGAGCAACGCGTCGAGCTCCGGGTTGGAGTAGAAGGCGTAGTTCTGCGAGTCCTCGTCCTGGATCGACTTGGATGCGAAGAGCGGCTCGAAGAAGTCGCTGGGATCGTCGAAGTCGGCGGTCCAGCCGGCGGCGCCGATGCGCGCCTGGCCGGCGCGGGAGATGCGGGCGAGGTAGGCGGGCCACGCCATGGCTTTGAGGCGGAGGCGGATGCCGATGCGGGCGAGCTGTTGCTGGGCGACTTCGGCGAACTGCAGGTCGAAGGAGTCGGCGGGAGCGACGTAGTCGATGGTGTCGGGCCACCCGCCGAGTCCGGTGGCGGGGTCGAAGGGGAGACCAGCGCGCCGCATCGAGTCGAGGGCGAGCTGGGGATCGAAGCGTTGGCCGGGGAAGTCCGGGTCGTGGCCGAGGACGCCGGGGGGGATGACGCGGTCGGCGGGGACGACGCAGCCGCCGCGCAAGCGGGCGAGGGAATCGCGATCGATTGCGGCGGCGACGGCACGGCGGACCTCGAGGCGGTCGAAGGGGGCCATGCGGGAGTTCATGAACAGGCCCTTGGTCATGCGGGGCACGGTCCACTCGCCTTGGCCGCGCCATCTGGGGTCACGTCGGAAGGCGGCGCCATCGGCGACGGACAGATCGTGCAGCAGGTCGAGGTCTCCGCGTTCGAAACGGAACCGTTGGGTAGTCAGGGGGACCTCGAGGAGCCATCGAACGGAGTCGAGCCACACGCGACCGGGCTCGGCGTAGCCGTCGTGGCGACCCAGGGTCAGGCCTTCGTGATCGTCCCACTGGCGCAGCTTGAACGGTCCCGCGCCGCAGGGCCGGGAGGAGAAGGATGGTTCGTAGGACGAACCACCTGAAGCGCAGACCGGTGCGGCCATGGGGAGTGTGAGCACGGCGAGGAACGTCGCATCGGGTTGGGACAGGTCGAAGCGCACGACGCTGTCGCTCTCGATCCGGATGCCGGTGAGCTCGTGGGTCGCGCCGGAGTGGAAGGCCTCGAAGCCTTCGATGCGATCGTAGAAGCTCGGTGCCGGGCAGGGCGTGCGCTTGTGCAGCGCGCGCTCGAGGGAGCGTTTGACATCGGCGGCGGTGACCGGCGCGCCGTCGTGGAACCGGGCGCCCGGCCGGAGCCGGAAGCGCAGATGCCGGCCGTCCGCGCTGGTCTCGAAGGATTCCGCCAGCTCGCCCTCGAAACGCCCGTCGCGCGAGAGCCGCACCAGGCGCGCGAAGAGCAGACGCTGGATCGGATCGGCGCCCTCGTCGAAGGCGACGGCGGGGTCGAGGGAGCGCAGCCCGACGAAGGAGGCGACGGTGATGGTCCCGCCGCGCGCGGGTGGGGAATCGTCGCGTCGACCGATGGGAGCAGCGAGCTCGGAGGAGCAGGCCGCGCAGAGCAGGGCGGCGGCGGCGAGGCTAGCGGCTCTGGGGATCGAGCGCATCGCGCAGCCCTTCTCCGAGGAGGTTGAAGCCGAGCACGGCGAGGAGGATGGCGAGAGAAGGAGCGACGACGAGGATGGGCTCGGCGGCGAAGAACCCCTGGCCTTCGCGGAGCATGCGACCCCAGGTGGCGGTGGGGGGCTGCACGCCGACGGTGAGGTAGCCGAGGACGCTTTCGGCGAGGATCATGGAAGCGACGGAGGCGGTGGCGGTGACGACGATGGGGCCTGCGATGTTGGGCAGGACGTGGCGGAGCGCGATTCGGAGCGGGTGTTGGCCGAGGGAGCGGGCGGCGGCGACGAAGTCGAGCTGTCGGATCTGGATGGTCTTGGCGCGAACGACGCGGGAGAGGCCGAGCCAGCCGGTGGCGCCGAGCACGACGATGACGGCGGTGAGGTCGGAGCGATCGAGTGCGGCGCCGACGGCCATGACGAGGAGCAGGTAGGGGAACGAGAGGCCCGCGTCGACGATGCGCATGAGGAGCTCGTCGAGGAAGCGGAAGCGGGTTCCCCAGGTGGAGCCAGCGAGGAGTCCGACGAGGGTGCCGATGCCGACGGCGAGGGCGGTGGCGAGGATGGCGACGGCGAGAGAGATGCGAGCGCCGTGCAGGAGACGGGCAGCGAGGTCGCGGAAGAGGGTATCGGTGCCGAGCCAGTGAAGGGAGCTTGGGGGAGCGGGGCCGAGGTCACCGACGCCGTGCAGGAAGTCGGAGGTGTTGGGATCCTGCGAGACGACGACGGGGCCGAGGAGAGCCGCGAGTGTGAGGAGAGCGACGAGCGCCGCTCCGAGGCAGGCGGGGCGGTTGCGTCGGAATCGGAGCAACGCCGAGCGGTTCATTGGCGCTGACCGAGGAGGAAGCGCTGGACGATCTCGGCGAAGCCGTCGGGACGTTCCTCCTGGGGAGAGTGGCCGCTGTCGATGAACTCCATGTGGGCGCACGACATCTGGCGCACGAGCTTGGGAGCGTCCTGCGGAGAGAGCAGGCAATCGGCGCGTCCCCAGACGACGAGGGTAGGAGCGCGGACGCGGCCGAGTCGAGCGACGCTGGTGCGGGTGTCGAGGGATGCGCGCAGGACTGCGTAGGCGCTCTCGCGGGCGGCGGGGGAGTTGAAGGAGGCGAAGAAGCTGTCGATGCGCTCGAGGGGCACGGCGTGGCCGGGGCCGTAGACGTCGGCGTTGAAGTAGCCTCGGAACATGGAGCGGCCGAAGACCTGCTTGAAGAAGAAGGCTCCGAGGAGGGGCATCAGGAAGAGCCTGGTTCGGGAGGAGGGGTTGTGGGGGAGGATCTGCGGGGCAACGAGGACGAGGCGGTCGACGAACTCGGCGTGGAGCGCGGCGAGGTTGAGGGCGACGGCGCCGCCGAGGCCGTGGCCGAGGACGTGGGAGGGGCCGACGTTGAGTGCGGAGATGACGTCGGCGACGACCTCGGAGAAGGTCTCGATGTTGTAGTTGAAGCGGGAGGGCGGGGGTTTCTCGCTATCGCCGAAGCCGGGCAGATCGATGGCGAGGACGTGGAAGGTGCGAGCGAGGGTGGAGAAGACGTCGTCGAAAACGCGGTGGGTGCCGAGGAATCCGTGGATCAGGACGAGGGGGGCGCCGTCGCCGGCCTCGACGACGCGGGTGCGGGTACCGCGGGCGGTGACGTCTCGGATGAAGGAATGGTCGGTAGGCACGCGAGGGGGAGGATACCAAAGGAGCGGCTGGGGGAAGTCGGGCAAGGAGATGGATAAGTGGATGAGGAAGTGGGGGGGATGGGGGGGTGAGACGCGGTTCCATGGAGTGTGCGCATGTGTGTCCATGGAACCGATGGAACCACCTCCTGGCAGCGTGAAAATGCCTTGGGATCGAGCACCAAATGCGTCGACGGCGCCCCTCGAGAAGGACAAAAAATGTCCTAGCAAGATCGGTCGTGGTCCATGATCGTTGGAGGGATGGCTCGATGAACAAAAATACCTTCGGAAGTGTGTTGATTAGATTCTACTCAATTGTGTAAGGTCCGGGCTCACTCGCTGGCGCCCCTTCGGACACTCGACCGGGCGCCGTCCCAAGGCGGAGAGGGATGATGGGCGGAGCGGATATCCATGGCAGCGTTCTGGATCGCATCGAGCGCGAGCATCCGGAAGGTCTGTCGTCGTCCGAGCTGCTCGACATCCTGTCGAGTCTCGGGGTCCGGTTCAGCGAGGCGACCCTGCGCAAGTGGGTGCAGCTCGGGATGCTGCCCCGGAGCGTGCGTGTGGGCCGCAAGGGCAAGCACTCCGGCTCGCAGGGCATGTACCCGGCGACCATCCTGCGCCAGATCCTGCGCATCAAGGAGATGATGGCCCAGGACCTGACCATCGAGCAGATCCAGCGCGAAGTGCTGTTCGTCCGCGCGGACATCGAGGAGTTCGAGCGGAGCCTCGCGCGAATCTTCCTCGTGCTCGAGGACGCCCGCTCGAAGATCACCTCGGAGATCGCGCTGCGCTCGATCTCCCAGGACCTCGATCAGGCGAAGCGTCTGTCGGAGGAGCTCGTCAAGAAGCTTGCGGAGATCGAAGCCCGGCTGATCAGCAGGGCCGAAGGTAGTGAGTCGCGTAAAGCGACCGGTTGACAGCTTAGCGTTTCATGGGCGTCCCGGCGCACGCCGGAGGCCACGCCGACTCGACGAATCGTGTTCGTCCGGTCGCTCGTCCCCGGACTCCGGGCGCCCGCTCTCGACTCTACGGTGACCGGCTCAGGCGGAACAGGTGTCCGTCGGTTCACAGGGAACGTGTGCGCAACTTTGGGATATCGAGCGGTTTGACGCCTGGAGGCAAGGCGATGGACACCACGAACAAGACCATGACGCCCCACGAGGACTGCGAACACGATCAGGGCTGCGACAACGATCAGGACTGCGAGGAGCTGTCCACGCAGAACGACGGAGCGCTCGCCCTCGAGGCCAAGCCCATGACCCGCGAGCAGCGCCGCTCGCGTCGCAAGCGTGACGTCCGCGCCAAGACCATCAGCGTCAAGCGCATGACCAAGCGCGAGCTCGAGATCGGTCGTCTGCTCTTCCCCGAGACCGACTACTGGAAGCCGCGTACCCGCGCCGATTGCGCCAACGCGCCCCGCCCCTGCCCGTACATCTCCTGCAAGCACCACCTGTTCATCGACGTCTCGCCGAGGACCGGCGCGATCAAGCTCAATTTCCCCGACCTCGAGGTCTGGGAGATGAACGAGAGCTGCGCCCTCGACATCGCCGACCGGGATGGGGACGCGAACGGCCGCTACGCCGCCCTCGTCGTCCCCGTGGACGCCTGCGACGGCTGCGCCGCCGACATCGAGCTCTCGCCGGCGCCTTGACCCCACCGCGCGCGGCCGCGCTCCG
>JAKLDZ010000118.1 GCA_022703255.1 Myxococcota bacterium
GTGTTGTGCAGCACCGCCGCCATCTGCGTCGCGGTGTTCCCCTCCGCTCCCGCATACGTCATCGCCAACGCCATCGACGTCGACAGCGGCGAGTAGAACACGTTGCCGCTCGCTGCGTCCGTCAGCTTCCGATACAGGTCGAACCCGAACGCGTTCGTCCCCTGCACGAAGGTCTGGAAGTCCGCGTCGGCCACCGCGGGGTTCGTGTCGAACGGCTTGTCCGAGCGCACTTCGTTTGCCGATTGCCCGTTGCCGCCCTGACCGGAGGGGTCGGGATCGGTGGAGCCCCCGCATGCGAAACCGACCAACGAACCGACCACCGCTGCCGCGTATCCGAGGTGTCGAAGGCTCAACCGGGTCATGATGTCCTCTCCTGTGGGTCCAGTGGCCCCAACAGCATCGCACGTGCCAGGAGACCTTCGTCGGAAAGCCTGCTGGATTCGGCTGCGTATTGCGTCAGGTCGCGCGGGTGCCTTGTGTCAGCCTGTGCCTCCCCTGGCGAACGAGACCCTGGGGGTGAGCCGCGGTCGAACGCGATCCCGCGAAGCTCCGCGGGCGCCGATCCCTCACACCCGCTCGCCGCCCACGATCGTCATCTGCGGCTCCAGCCTCGGCGCAGTCGGATCGCCTTCCGCGCGCCAGACGCTCAGGTTTGCCACCGCTCCCACGCGAACAGCGCACGTGCCCGGCGCTTCTCCCGCGGCCCATGCCGCACCCGTGGTGAACCCGGCCACCGCCTCCGCGAGCGTCAGCCGTTGCTCCGGATGCCACCCCACGCCCGGCTCGCCACCCCACGCGGCGCGCGTCACCGCAGCCCACACCCCGCGCGCAGGCGAAGGCGACTCGATGGGAAAGTCGCTCCCCAACGCGAGGGAAACCCCGGCGTCCACGAGCGTGCGCCAGGCATACGCCCGTCGCACTCTCTCCGGCCCGATCACCCGCTCGACCCACGGCATGTCGGAGGTCGCGTGGACCGGTTGCATCGACGCGACCGCACCGAGTCTCGCCATGCGCAGCGCGTCGCCCTCGCCGAGGATCTGCGCGTGCTCGATTCGCAGCGGGGACGCGGGGGCGCGCCCATGTGTGCGCAACGCCGCCTCGAAGGCATCGAGCGTGTTGCCCACGGCGCCGTCGCCGATCGCGTGCACCGCGAGCTGCAGACTCGATTGCAGACAGCTTCGCGCGAGCTTCTCGAGCGCCTCCGCGGTCGCCAGGCACAGCCCGCGCGCCGAAGCATCGTCCAGGTACGGCTCCGCCAGCAGCGCACCGTGCGAGCCGAGGGCGCCGTCCGCGAACGCCTTGATCCCTCGCCCCGCAAGTCGCTTGCCCCGGTACGGACCGTCGCGCATCAGCGACTCGGCGGCTTCGGTCCCCTCGAGCACCCAGACCCACACCCGGATGGGCAGCTCTCCAGCGTCGTCCATGCGACGGTAGATCCGCCAGGTGGCATCGTCGGCTGCCATCTCGTGCACGCCAGTGAGCCCGTGAGAGGCCAGCGACGCGAGCGCAGCGCGGAGCCTACGCTCGCGCTCGGTGTCGTCGGGAGGCGGCGCCGAGAGCAGCTCCGCTGCGCGGTCCACGAGCACACCGGTCGGATGACCGTTCGTGTCACGAACAATATGGCCCGCCGGAGGATCGGGCGTGTCGCGCGTGATCCCCGCGGACGCCAGCGCCGTGCGGCTGGCCCACACGGCGTGACGATCCACGCGGTGCAGCAGCGCGGGACGTCCCTTCGCGACCCGCTCGAGGTCGTCGGCAAGGGGCCACCCGCCCTGGGGCGCATCGGGCCAGCGGTGCTGGTCCCAGCCTCCGCCGAGCAGCCAGCCGGAGGGCACGTTCGCATCGTGGATGGTGCGCAGGGCCTGCGCATACGAGGCCGCACCGCTCAGGTCCACCGAGGCGAGCTGATCGCCGAGCAGCGGTGGATGCCCGTGGGCGTCGACGAATCCCGGCGTGATCCAGAGAGCCCCGGCTGCTTCGTCGCCGCCGGGCACGATCGAGGTGATCGTGGAGCCCTGGATTCCGACGGTGCAGATCTCGCCGTGCGGCCACGCGAGGCGTCCCTGCAGGGTGAAGGGCATCGCGCTACTTCCCGTCTTCGGCGACCAGCCTGTCCACGACTCGGACGTAGGCCTCCATCGCCGCGTCCTTCGCCATCCCCTTGCGCGAGGTCCACGCGTCGAACTTGGCGCGCCCCTTGAAGTCGAGCATCCCGGGACGCTTACCCTGGACATCGCCCAGGGAGCCTTGCTTGAAGAGACCGTAGAGCTCGAGCAGGGCGTCGTTCGACGGTCGCTTCGAGAGCTTCTGCACGCGGTTCTGGGCGTCTTCGAATCGTTCCTGGAGGGTCATGGGCATCTCCCGCAGCGGCGCGGTGTTCGGCCGCGCGGTGCGGACCTTGGCACGAACGCCCTCCGGATCCGAGAGCGGTGTGGAGCCTCGTTGCGATTCGACGCGGAGCCGCGGGGGGGGGGGCGATGTCGCGCAGTGTGTCGGCGCTTGCCGACACGAAGCGAAATCGGCTAGGTTTTTCGTTGCGTCGGGAGGATCCGACCGCGCCTTCGGGCGGGACATGGGAGAACCACGATGACGTGCACGCGAGGGTCGGCAGGGGTCGTGACGGCAGTCCTGGCGGCGGCGGCGCTTGCTGGCTGCGGCGGATCGGAGCTGGAGTGCGGGGCGTTCACTGTGGCGCGCGACGGCAAGTGCGTGCCGGTGATCGACGGGTGCGCGGAGGGGACCGAGCTGCAGAACGGGACCTGCGTGCCGGCGTGCGACAAGAACGAGCGGTGGGACGGCGCGAGCTGCGTGTCGCTCCGAGCGTGCGCGGCGGGCACGAAGGACGTGGGAGGCCAGTGCGTTCCGGAGTGCGCGACGACAGCGGAGTGGGACGGGAAGAAGTGCGTGCCGTTGATCGCGTGCGTGCAGGGCACGGTATTGGACCCGCAGACCGGGGCGTGTGTGGCCGCGGCCGGGGTGTGCGCAGCCGGAGCGCAGTGGGAGAACGGAGCGTGCGTGCCCGAGGTGCTTTGCGGGCCCGGCACCTACGCGAAGGGAGGCAAGTGTCTTCCGCAGGCGCTGCCGGTTCCGGACGTGACGGAGTCGACCGACTCCGACGGCGCCGCGGACTTCGCGGTGCCTGCGTCTGGCGGGTCGATCGTGTTGGGCGGAGTGGTGGACGAGCCCCAGGGGTTCGGTGCTCCCGACTGGGATCGATTCCGGTTCGTTGCGGAGGCGGGCACGTGGCTGCGCATCGAGGCGTCGTCGGCGGGGGCGCTTCGCCCGGCGTTCGTGGTGCGCTCCGCGGAGCTCGGGGCCGATGGGATGCCGCGCTACGAGCGCTACGAGCTCGAGCCGAACGAGCCGCGTGGAAGCCGGGAGGTGTATCTTCCCTTTGCCGGCACCTACGAGATCCGGGTCACGGACTATGCGCACGTGCTGTCGTCGGTGTTCTCGTCGGTGCAGAGCATTCCGGTCGGAGGGCCCGACTTCGGCTATTCGGTGGAGGTGAAGAACCTCGGTGTGCCCACGCCGGAGAAGGTGTCGTTGCCGTCGACGAAGACGGGGGATCTGTCCGGCGGCAAGCTGCACTTCTTCTCGGCGACGGGGTTGGCGGCCGGATCGTTTGCGGGGGTGTCGTCGATGGGGGTACCCCCGCCGGAGAAGGAGAGCGACGCATTCCGGGCGGTGATGGTGTTCGGGCCGACGGGTGCATTTCTGGGCCAGAATGTCGCGTACCAGACCTACGCTGCCGCGGAGATGCCCTTCTCGGCGGTGGCGGGCGGGGACTATCTGGTGGTGCAGGACTACCTGATGAAGATCGGGAGTCGCGACGACTTCTCGCTGGAGCTGTTCGCGATGCAGCCGCTGACGTGTGCCGGGGACGCGTGCAAGCAGGGGTCGATTCCAGCCGACGGGAATCAGCTCTTGCGTTGGGACTTGAAGAAGGGGGACTTCCTGACCGCGGGCGTGTACATGTTCAGCGCCGACGCGTACGTGAAGGTTTCGATCTACGACGGGGACATGCAGCCGGCGTTAGCGGATTCGGCGGCGAATCCCGGGGCAGTGGGGATGGCGCACTACTTCGCGGAGAAGCAGACAAGCGCGTACGTCTGGCTTCGCGAGTGGGACGGCATCGCGATACCGGAGTACCAGGTCGAGGCGACGGTGATTGCGACGCCGGAGTTCAAGGCGGGCAACACGTACACGAATCAGCCGGTGTCGGAGATGCCTCCGTACACGCTGCGCAACGCGGGGATCGGGCACTATCAGGCGAAGGCGGGGCAGATGGTGTTCTTCACGGGGCTCGCGACGCATCCCGACGGGTGGGCGGCGCCGCAAGAGCTGCTGATGACCACGCGCCTCGACACGATGGGGCCGGTGATTGACACGCAGGCGTGGAACTTCCCGGACGGCTTCGTGACTCCGCTGTTCACGTACGTCAACCGGGACGGCTACTACCTGCACTACGTGTGGGACGGGGGCGATCCCATCGCCAACGCGACCTACGACGTGCGCATGACGGCGTACGACACGTTCGATCTGGGCGCGCCGGACGTCGGCAAGCCCGTGCAGGTGTCGGGGCACAACCTGTCGAAGGGGATGGCCCTGTACCGATTCGCGGGCAAGGCGAATCAGTACTCGGAGATCACGGTCTCTCCCAAGCTCCTGGCGAGCATGGTCCCGGATCTGTGGGTCTTCAACCTCGGCCGCGCGGAGTTCGAATGGGTCTCCTACAAGTGGGTCGGAGACATGGGCTCTCCGCGTCTCGGACTCATCGAGCGGAAGACCGGGACCTCGAGCGACCCGGTGACGATCGGCTACACATCGCCCTACGACGGGACGACGGTGCTGCTCGTGCAGACTTCGAACGGCAGCGGCTCAGTGCTCGACTCCTACGACATGAGCGTGACGGTGCCTGCGGCGCCGGGCAACGACACGTGCGCGAAGGCGGGGCCCATCAAGCTCGATGCCTCGGGGCACGCGTCGTTCTCGTGGGACAGCTCCCCGGCGACCAATGACCTGGATCACTCGGGGTGCTCGGACTACGCGACTCCCGGGCCGGATGTGTTCTTCAGCGTGACGTTGAAGGCGGGGGACACGCTCGATGTGAAGATGACCTCGACGGAGTTCAGCGCAGCGCTGTACGTGTTCCCGGACTGCCAGGACATCAAGGGAACGTGTGTGGGGGCATCCGAGAGTGGCAGCCCGCGCCACGTGGTCTTCACGGTGCCTCCGGGCAAGGACGGAACGTACGTGATTGCGGCGGACTCGCACAACTACGGCGGCAGCTTCGACATGGACGTCCAGGTGACCGGCAACTGATCGGAGGAGGATGCGATGAGGACTCATGCGATGCAGTTGTTCCGGGTGGTCGGGGCGGTGTCGATCGGGCTGGCGGGTGTCGGCTGTGGCGGCGACGAGCTCGAGTGCGGGCCGGGTACCACGGAGGTTGGCGGGGAGTGCATGGGGGCGGTCGGCTCGTGCGGCGCGGGCACCGTGCTCGTGGACGGCAAGTGCCTTCCGGATTGCGAGGAGGGGGAGTACTGGAACGGATCGAAGTGCGCCGAGCTGAAGGGGTGCTCGCCCGGAACGAAGGAGTCGGGCGAGACGTGCGTGCCGGCGTGCGTGGAGAACACCTACTGGAACGGCACGGCGTGCGTGGCCGTGCCGACGTGCGGCGAGGGAACCGCGTTCGAGGCCGACGCTGGGGCGTGCGTACCTGCGGACACGGCGTGCGCCGAGGGCACGCATCTGGACCAAGGCAAGTGTGTGCCCGACGCGACCGAGTGCGGAGAGGGCACGCACCTGGACAACGGGAAGTGCGTCGAGGACGCCCTCGCACCGGCGGATGTGGACGAGTCCGCGGATCCCCAGGGGGCGGTGTCGTTCGAGCTGCCGGCAGCGGGCGCGAAGCTGACGCTTGGCGGGGTGGTGGACACTCCGACGGATCTCGACGGCGATGGGATGGTGGATCCGGACTACGATCACTTCACGTTCACGGCGAAGGCGGGGACATGGCTTCGTCTTCACGCGACGTCGCCCGGCTCCTCGCATCCTGCGCTGGTGGTGATTTCCAAGACGCGCGACGCGGACGGCGCGCCGCTGTACTCGCGCTATGCGGTGGATCCGTTCCATCCCGACGCGGTGCGCGAGGTGTACTTGCCGCGCGACGACGACTACGTGATTCTCGTTTCGGAATACGATCACGTGGTGGCGAATCTGTATGGCGCCGCGATGCTGCCCATCGGGGGCGACGACTTCGTCTACCGGGTCGAAGTGGAGAACAAGGGCGTGCCGACGCCGAAGGCGCTGGCATCGTCTTCGGCGACCGAGACCGGGAGCCTGGCGGGAGGCGTGATGCAGTTCTTCCGGCTCGACGGGCTGGTCGTGCACGACGCGCGTCAGGTGACGCACCTGGGTGTTCCCGCGGGGCACGCTTTCAGCGACGTGTTCGGCGCGCTGCTGGTCTTCGATCCCAAGGGAAGCCTGGTGCGTCAGGAGGTCGCGTACGCGACGAGTGACGACGCGCAGGCGCGGTTTGCCGCACAGGAGGCGGGGAGCTACCTGGTGGTGGTCGATCACCTGATGACGACGGGGGATCGTCTCGACTTCGAGCTCGGCGTTGCACCGGTATCGTCGACGAACTGCTCGACGACCGACTGCGCAGCGGGAGTCCTGGCCGCAGGGGAATCCAAGCTGCTTCGCTGGGATCTGGTGAAGGGTGACCTGTTCGCGGCGGGGGTGTCGTTGCCGGCGAACAGCGCGCTCACGCTGGATGTGCAGCTCCTCGACGCGGGCCTGGTGCCCCTCGCCGCAGCGAGCAGCGCTTCGAAGTACGGCAATGGCAAGGCGATCCGGTATGCCTCCAAGGACGAGCGGGTCTATCTGTCGGTGGTGGAGCACGCGCGCAAGGAGGTGCCTGCGTACACGCTCGACGATCGGGTGCAGGCGACGACGCTGCTGACATCGGGCACGCCGAAGACCGGACTGACCGTGATGACGATGCCGTCGGGGACCTACGACGACGCGGGGTGGGCGCGCGCGGAGATCTCCGCGGGGCGCTTGCTGGTCTCGACCGGGCTCACGGTCTCGGGGCCGAGCTGGACCAGCCCTGTGGAGGAGTACCTCTCACCGTCGCTCGACCTGATCGGTCCGGCCCTCGACACGACCTCGCCCTCGTTCCCGAGCAGCGCGATTTCGCCTCTGATGGCGTGGGCTCCGGTGGACGGGCAGTACTTGCATCGGGTGCGCAACGGTGCGGTGGCGGACATCTCTGCCGAGACGTACGGGACGACGCTGCACGCATTGCAGCCGGCCGATCTCGGAACGCCGAAGGTGGGGACGCCGTCGGCGCTGACCGATCGGTCGTTGCATGCAGCGAGTGGGGTGGGGGTGTTTCGGTTCGGGGCGACGAAGGGGGCGAAGGCGACGGTGAAGGTGACGCCGAAGGCGGGAGCGGCGTTGCAGGCGCGAGTGTGGGTTGCGACGCCTGGGAGTCGGGACACGGACACGAACAAGTGGGTGTCGGACGCGGGGGCATCGAGGGTAGGAGTTGTCGCGACGGGGGCTGCGGCTGCCGTGGGCAGTGTGGTCACAGTGCCTGTGACGGCGACGTATGACGGGGTGCATCTGGTGGTGGTGCGGGACATTCCGGGCACGGCGCCGGCGACGGATCTGTTCGACGTGGAGGTCTCGGTGACCAACTGAGCCGCGGGGGCGGAATCGCCTCTTGCCGCGGGGGTTCGTGCGCCCCAGATCCAAGCTTCGGGGGATCATGCACGAGAGCAACCTTCAAGCGGTCAAAGCCATTTACCAGGCGATGGAGCGCGGCGACGTCCCCGGCATTCTCGAGATGATCGGGGAGAACGTCGAGTGGGGCTACGAGGTCGTGCACTCGGACGCGCCGTGGCACACGACCGTGCGAGGGCGTCACGCGGTTCCACGCTACTTCGGCGCGCTGCTCGACAATGTGAAGGTGCTGCGCATCGAGCCCTTGGAGTATTCGGCATCCGGGGCCCAGGTCGTGGCGCGCGTGAAGGTGGAGTACACCGTTCGGCGGAGTGGACGTCGGGTCTCGCTGAACCAGGTGCACTGGTGGACGTTCGACCAGGGGGGGCGCGTCGTGAGGCTGTGGCACTGGGAGGACACGGCTGCGGTACGCGATGCCTGGCTGGCGGAGCCGGCGGAGACGAGCCAGAGGAACCCCGCGACGTGAGCGGTGCGGTGCGGGTCCCCGGGGGGCGGTCACGAATTCGTACAGGTCGTTGGGAGCGGGGTGCACCTCGGAGGTCGCGCGGCGCGCCCTCGACGGGTATGCTCCAGCATCGCGCCACGACGCTTTCGTCGCTGCGGTGATCGTCTGGAGAGTCCGCCATGAGAGCAGTCCGTTCCTTCCGCCTCTTCGTCCTGGCTTCGGGTGTCGCCACGCTGGTGGCGTGCGGATCGAGCTCCGGAGAGACGCTGTTCGAGTCCGGTGGCACGTCGGGAGCTGCCGGTCACGGTGGCGTCGCGGGGAGCGCGGGCCAGGCCGGAGCAGCGGCCGGTGCGGCGGGGAGCGAGGCGGGAAGTGCCGGGAGCGCGGGGGCCGAAGGCGGGGCAGCGGGTGAGGCCGGGGCCGCGGGCGAGGCCGGTGCTGCCGGTGAAGCGGGCGCTGCGGGCGAGGCCGGGGCTGCGGGCAACGGTGGGGGACCTCCGGAGTGCAAGCCGATCGGGCACGATGAGGACGGCGACGGGGTCGACGATGCCTGCGACAACTGCCCGTCGTGGCCGAACGGCGATCAGTCCGACGGGGACATGGACGGGTTGGGCAACTCCTGCGAGGCGTCGGCGAACGAGTCGATCTTGTCGGGGATCGAGTATTTCGAGTCGTGGATGCAAGCGCCGCTGGCGCAGTGGGAGCTGTCGGAGGGATATGTTCCGACGCAGGACTTGCTGAAGGCCGCCGACACGAGTTGCGGTCAGGATTGCGGAGCGAACGCGCTGTGGAAGAAGCCATTGAGCGGCACGTACGGGGCGGAGTCGGTGTTTCAGAAAGGCGACGGGAGCGGCTGGGGAGGGGTGTTGGTAGCGGACAAGGAGAACGACGGCGGCTGGGTCGGCTGTCTGGTGCAGTTCTCTTGGACCTCGCACACGCTCGGTTTGTGGAAGTTCACGGCGGGGGCGACGTATGTCTCGCAGATTGGCGATTCGGTGACGGCGGAGGACGCGCAGACGCCGAGTGGGTCGTTGCGCCGGGTTCGGGTGATCGTGCAGGGGCCGAACCTCACGTGCGACTTCGAGAACGACCTGGGCAAGTCGGCGACGTTGAGCGCGAAGGCGGGTGACGCGATGGTCTTCCAGGGGCGGGCGGGCCTGCGGGTGTACGATCTGAACGCGGCCTACCGTTCTTTCTCCGTGTTCCGCTGACTTCTGCGGGCGCGGGGGCCCCTCCCCCGGGTCATTGGATGGTCTTCGCATCCTGCTCGTTGCTGTGGACAACGTGTGGAGAGACGTCTGTCCATTCCGAAATGAGTCGTAGGCCGACGCTTCGTTTCGCCCGACCCACGCGAGCGAGGAGCGAGAGGGAACGGCTCGGGGCAAGGGGGCTCGTCACCGCGTGTTGGTCCGCAAGGTCAGGTGCGGGCGTCGATGCCGCGGTCTGCGCTCGACGGTGCCCGAGTCGCGCTGCAAGGGATCGGGTGGCTGGCTGAGGGGATCTGCGTTGCGGGCGCGCTGGACCTGGATCGGGAACCAGGCGACGCCAGCGGTGCGCAGGAGGACCAGGTCGCGCAGCGCTTGCAGGGTGAAGGCGGGGATGGGCGAGTGGCCGGCCTCCCAGGCGCTGACGTCGTCGGGGCTGCAGAGCAGGGCGCGGGCGGCATCGACGCGGTCGTAGCCGATGGCGCCGCGGAGGAAGCGCAGCTCATTGGGGGAAGCTTCACCGCTGTGGGCGATGACGCGAGCGACGGCGAGCTCGAAGGCACCGAGGTCGAACACGTCGGGGGCGGTGAGGCCGCACACCTTGCAGCGCCGCGCTCGCAGTCGTGCGGAGAACAGCTTGTCGCCGAGTGATCGCTCGTGTCGGAGGGAGCATTCGACGACCAGCGTGGCGTTGCAGGCGGGGCAGGTCATGGGTTGGATTCCCCCACGAAAGAAGGTCTGCTTCGAGGTGGCACACGGTCAAGGGCGGGTCGTGGTAGTGTCCGCGCCCCGTGTCGTTCGGCCTGCTTCATTCGGGCGAGTTGCTGTCCCTGGTCTGCGCTATGACCTGGGCGGTCGCCGTCCTGCTGTTCCGCAAGAGCGGTGAGCGCGTCACGCCCGTGGCGCTCAACCTTTTCAAGAACGCGATCGCGCTCGGGCTGTTCCTCGTCACGCTTCCGCTCATTGGTGTGCCGTACTTCCCGGAGGCGCATGGCTGGCGCGACTGGGTGACGCTCCTCGCCAGCGGCGCGCTTGGCATCGGCGTGGCCGACTCGATGTTCTTCGCGAGCCTCAATCGCCTTGGCGCTTCGAACTCTGCGCTCGTCGATGCGCTCTACTGCCCCTTCGTGATCCTGTGCGCGTGGTTTTATCTGGGGGAGCCCATCGGGCCGTCCTTGATCCTGTCGGTGCTCCTGATGGCCGGGGCGATCATCCTGGGAACGTGGCAGCGGAGCAGCGGGCCGCGTCAGCACACGCGCGGACAGGTCGCGGGCGCCATAGCGCTGGGGATCTTCGCCCACTTCCTGATGGCCGTGGGGATTGTGGTGGCGAAGCCGGTGCTCGCGCACGCCGACGGCTGGTGGGTGGCCACGGTGCGTTTGTGCGGGGGTGCGGCGTTTCTCGTGGTGCACGGGCTGATGCCGCGGCACCGCGCGGACACGCTGCGGTGCTTCCGGCCCGGGCGCACCTGGATCTACTCGGTGCCGTCCGCCGTGATTGGCGCCTACATCGCCATGATCCTGTGGATCCTCGGCATGAAGTACACCTTCGCGAGCGTGGCGAGCGTGCTCAACCAGATGAGCACGATCTTCATCATGATCCTCGCAGCGATCTTCCTGAAGGAGCGTCTGACACCGCGACGCGTGGCGGCGATCCTGATGGCATTTTCCGGTGCGGTGATCGTCGCCCTGTGAGCAGGCGACGCGCAGGCAAGCGCGCCGTCTCGGCTTGCGGCCAGAGCAGCGCGCTCGTCTTGGTGGAGCTTGGGGCTCAGCGCTTGTTGACGCGCTCCATGTACTCGCCGGTGCGGGTGTCGACCTTGATCCACTCGCCCTCGTTGATGAACAGAGGGACCTGGACGATAGCGCCGGTGGACAGCGTGGCGGGCTTGGTGACGTTGCTCGCCGTGTCGCCGCGGACGCCGGGATCGCTCTGGGTGATCTGGACGACGACGTGGACGGGCAGGGTGACGTCGATCGGCTCGCCCTTGAAGAACACGACATCGACCTGCAGCCCGTCGATCAGGAACTGCTTGGAGTCGCCGAGGTGGTCGCCGGAGATGGTGACCTGTTCGCCGGAGGCCTGGTCCATGAACACGAAGTCTTCGCCTTCGGGGTAGATGAACTGCATCGAGCGCTCTTCGACGTCGGCGGGCTCGAGCTTTTCACCGGACTTGAAGGTGCGCTCGAGCACGGCGCCGGTGGACATGTGCTTGAGTTTGGTGCGTGTGAAGGCCTGGCCCTTGCCGGGCTTGACGAACTGGAAGTCGACGACGGAGTAGGGCTGTGCGTCGATGATTACTTTGAGTCCCTTGCGGATGTCGCTGGTGTCATACATCGGAAAAACTCCCTGGCTGGGCTCGGCTCGGCCCAAGTGCCCACGGGTCGGCGGAATGGGCGGCCGATGGGTAGCATAGGGGGGTACGGGTCGGCAACGCGGTTTCTGGGGGGGGCGGGGGGGTTGCGGCGGTTTGTCCCATCGGGTACCGCTGCGTGCGAGCCATGGAAGACTTCGATGACGAGCTGCGGGAGATCAAGCGGGAAATCATTGAGTCGCGCGGGCTCATCATCAAGACGAACAACCTGACCAACGCATTGTCGGCGGATCTCAAGAGCATCGCCAAGCGTCAGCTCGGCTACGAGACCCGGCTGCGCTGGAACAGCGCAACGGCCTACGTGGTGTTCGTGATCGTGGTGTTCATCGCGCTCAAGCTCGCCTGGGATGCCCGAATCGACGCGGTGACCGCCCAAACGGAGCAGACGCGGGCGCAGGTGGCGCAGCTCAAGAAAGAGCTGCAGGAGGCGCAGCAGCGCGACGAGGAGAGAGCCCGGATCGAGGCGCGTGCCGCGTCGCTCTATGAGCTCATGAGGCAGAACAAGAACGTCGAGCTCATCGAGGCGCTCGACGCGGTGGACAAGAACCTGCTGTCGAAGACGGAGCTCCGGGTGTTTTCCGACGCGGCCGAGAAGGCGCGCAACGAGCTGTCGATCGCGGCCTACCAGAACGGGCTGGAGCACGTGCGGGGCGGGCGTTGGCACGAGGCGCAGCAGGCCTTCGAGGAGTCATTGCGGTACAAGGACAGCGCCTCCCACGCCTCGGCGGCGCGCTACTTCCTCGCCGACTCGCTGCGCAAGCTCGGACGTCAGCGCGATGCCATCCCCATGCTGATGCAGCTGTCGGAGGCGTCGGCGGACAAGGAGTACCTCGACGACGCGACGTGGCTGCTGGCCCAGTGCCTGGTGGACATCCAGGCCTGGAACGACGCCAAGAACGCCCTGCGGAACTTCATCCGAAGATTTCCGCAGAGCCCGTTCGTCAACGAGTCCAAGACGCTCCTCGCGGATCTGAACTTGAAGCACTGAGGGCAGCGTCGGGCGACGCCGCCCGGGGGACTATCTACTCATCGCGTGCGCGGGGCGGCCGCTGCGGCGTCCGGAGGGACCCCAGGAACGGCGACGACCGCCGGACGGGAGAGGGGGCGCCTGACGGTTGGCTGGGGGCACGCCCTGACGGGAGGAGTTGCGGGGGGCCTCACGGGGACCTTCGGCCTGCAGCTGCACCGGTCCGCCGTCCTGCTGCACCTCGAGACGCATCCGGATGAGCCGCTCGATGTCCCGCAGCAGCACGCGCTCCTCGGTGGAGCAGAACGACCAGGCGATGCCGGCGGCGCCCGCGCGCGCGGTGCGTCCGATGCGGTGCACGTAGCTCTCGGGCACCTCGGGCAGGTCGTAGTTCACGACGTGCGAGATCCCCTCGATGTCGATGCCGCGCGCGGCGATGTCGGTTGCGACCAGCACCCGCGTGGTGCCGTCCTTGAACTGCGCCAGGGCGCGGGTGCGCGCGTTCTGGGACTTGTTGCCGTGGATCGCCTCGGCGTGGATACGCGCGCGTTCGAGGTCTTTGACGACCTTGTTCGCGCCGTGCTTGGTGCGGGTGAACACGAGCACGCGGTCGGTCTCCGGCCTGCCCAGCACGTGTTCGAGGAGCGCGCGTTTGTCGGGTTTGGCGACGTAGAACACGGACTGGTCGATGAGCTCGACGGTGGAGGCGACGGGCGTGACGGCGACGCGCACCGGATCGACGAGGATGCGTGAAGCAAGCTCGGCGATGTCGGCGGGCATGGTCGCGGAGAACAGCAGGGTTTGGCGTCGCGACGGCAGCATGGCGAGCACGCGGCGCACGTCGGGAAGGAACCCCATGTCGAGCATGCGATCCGCCTCGTCGAGCACGAACACCTCGAGGCGGGACAGGTCCACCTCGCGCTGGGAGGCGAGATCGAGGAGACGTCCGGGGGTCGCGATGAGGATGTCGACTCCGCGTCGCAGGGCGGCCACCTGGGGGTTCTGTCCGACGCCACCGAAGACCACGGTGTGCGAGAGGTGAAGGCCTCGGCCGTAGGTCGCGAACGACTCGCCGATCTGCGCGGCGAGCTCACGGGTGGGGGTGAGGATGAGCGTGCGGATCGGGGCGCGTCCCTTGACGCGCGGCGCTGCGGACAGCCGCTGCAGGATGGGGAGCGCGAACGCGGCGGTCTTGCCGGTTCCGGTCTGCGCGCAGCCGAGCA
>JAKLDZ010000119.1 GCA_022703255.1 Myxococcota bacterium
CCCCCACTCCCACCCGCCCCATCGCCCCAAGGTACCTCGCCACCTCCCCAACATTCCGCGTCCGCACTCGCCCTCCACCCTCCCCTCCCACGCATCCCACCGCCCCTGCTCCCAGCCCCACGTACTGCCCGCCCCTCCACACGTGCAGATGGTGCACGCACCGGTGCCCGCTGCGCGCAAAGTTCGACACCTCGTAGTGCTCGTATCCCGTCGAAGTCAGCTCCTCCGATACCGCCAGATACGCCTCCGCTACCTCCCCCTCGTCGGGTGCCCGCTCCTCTCCCCGTCGAATCGACTCCGCCAACGGCGTCCCCTCCGCGACCGTCAACGCATACGCCGAAATGTGCTCCACCCCCTCCGCCGCCAATACCCGCACCTCGGCAAGCGCATCCTCCACACGCTCCCCAGGCAAGCCGTAAATCACATCCGCTGAGCACGTCCGAAACCCCGCCCCTCGCGCAGCCCGCAACGCTCCCAGCGCCTCCGCCCCGCCGTGAACCCGCCCCAGAATCCCCAACCGTCGCTCCGCCAATGCCTGAACCCCAACACTCAACCGCGTCACCCCCGCACTCCGGTATCCAACCGCTTCCCGTTCTCCAAACGCCCCCGGGTTCGCCTCCAACGACACCTCGACGTCGTTCCCTCTCCCGGACATCACCGCCTCGATCACCCGACCGACGTCGCGAGGCGACCACAACGATGGCGTGCCTCCACCGAAAAACAGCGCCGGTACCTCCATGCCGCCCATCGGCCCCCGCGCACGAGCAGCCCATTCGTTCATCACCGCTCGCGCGTAAGCATCATGCGGCACCCCCTCTCGTCTAACCGCCCGGGACGAGAAATCGCAGTACCGGCACTTCGTAAGGCAAAACGGAAAATGAACGTATACCGCTGCAGATCGTTCAACCCCCATGGTTTGCCGTGACCTGCTCCCAATGTTGAGTTATGGGCATGGATCGCATGGACTTGGCCTCTCCACCAGGTTCTAACACCCGGGTCGCCTCCGTCGAGGAACTCCTCGAACGGGTCAAGGCCTATCAGCCCAACGCCGACACCGACCTGCTGGCGCGCGCCTACGAGTATGCCTGCAAGGCCCACGAAGGCCAGGTCCGCAAAAGCGGCGCCCCTTACTTCGCTCACCCCGCATCCGTCGCAACCATCATCGCCGACCTCCGCCTCGATGCCGCCAGCGTCTGCGCCGGCCTCCTCCACGACGTCGTCGAAGACACGCCCCAGACCCTCACCGACATCGAACGCCAGTTCGGCTCCGAGGTCTCCTTCCTCGTCGATGGCGTCACCAAGCTGTCGAAGATCAACTTCACCTCCCGCCAGGATCGCGAGGCCGAAAACTTCCGCAAGATGCTCGTCGCCATGGCGCGCGACATCCGCGTCCTGCTCGTCAAGCTCTGCGACCGCGTCGACAACATGCGCTCCCTCGAGTTCATGTCCGCCGAGGCCCAGGAACGCATCGCCCGCGAGACCATGGAGATCTACGCTCCCCTCGCCAATCGCCTCGGTATCCAGCGATTCAAGAGCGAGCTCGAAGACCTCGCCTTCAAGTTCCTCGAGCCCGAAGCCTATCGACGCCTCGAGCAACTCGTGCAGCGCACCGAGCTCGATCGCAACCGCTACATCGACGAGATGTCCGATCAGATCCGGCGCCAGATCACCGAGCACGGCTTCCAGGGCGACGTGAGCGGGCGTCCCAAGCACCTGTACTCGGTCCATCGCAAGATGGTCCAGAACAAGGTCGAGTTCGAACAGATCCACGACCTGATGGCCTTCCGCGTCCTCGTCGAAACCGTCGCCGACTGCTACGGCGTCATGGGCGCCATCCACGCCCGCTACACGCCCGTGCCCGGACGCATCAAGGACTACATCGCGCTCCCCAAGCCCAACATGTACCAGTCGTTGCACACGACGGTCATCGGCCCGGACCGCGAGCGCGTCGAAATCCAGATCCGCACCCGCGAAATGCACCGCGTCGCCGAACAAGGCATCGCCGCCCATTGGCGCTACAAAGAACGCCTCTCCGGCGGCGTCGACCCCAAGCTCGTCCAACGCTTCGCCTGGCTCCGTGAGCTCATGGAGTTCCAGAAAGAGGTCAAGGACCCCGCCGAGTTCCTCGACTCCGTCAAGGTCGACCTCTTCCAGGACGAAGTCTACGTCTTCACCCCCAAAGGCGACGTCCGCGTCTTCCCGCGCGGCTCCACACCCATCGACTTCGCCTACTCCATCCACACCGAGATCGGACACCACTGCGCGGGCGCGCGCGCCAACGGCAGCATCGCTCCGCTCCGCTACAAGCTGCACAACGGCGACGTCATCGAGGTCGTCACCAACCCCAACCAGCGCCCAAAAAAGGAGTGGCTCGAGTTCGTCGCCACCAGCCGCGCTCGCAACAAAGTCCGCGCCTTCCTGCGCAGCGAAGAGCGCGACCGCTCCCTCAAGCTCGGCCGCGAGCTGCTCGAGAAGGAGTTGCACGCCCACGGCATCTCGATGCAGCGATTCCTCAAGTCCGACGAGCTCCGCCGCGTCCTCGAGCACTTCAAGCTCCTGAGCAACGACGAGCTCTTCATCTCCGTCGGCTACGGCAAGATCGCTCCGGCTTCCGTCACCGCCGTCCTCGCCCCCAAGTCCGGCGACGGTGCCCGCGAACCCGCCCCAGACCTGCGCGAAGGTCGTATCGAAAACCTCGTCCGCCGCGTCACCGGCCGCGACTCGGTCTCCATCAAGATCAGCGATATCGACGACATCCTCGTCCGCTACGCCAAGTGCTGCAATCCACTTCCCGGCGACGAGATCGTTGGCTTCATCACCCGCGGACGCGGCGTCACCGTCCACCGTCGCAACTGCTCCAAGTCCTACGAAACCGACCCCGACCGACGCGTCGCCATCAGCTGGGACTCCCGCGCCAAGATCAACCGCACCGTCCAGCTCAAGGTCGTCACCGCCAATCGCCCCGGACTCCTCGCCCAAATGGGCGAAACCTTCAACCAGCAGAACATCAACATCAGCGCCGTCAACAGCCGCTCCGTCGAAGAAGGCCGCTCCGTCAACGTCTTCTCCTTCGTCTGCAGCGACTTGAGCCAGCTCAAGCTCATCATGCGTGAACTGCAAAAACTCGGCGGCGTCTTCTCCGTCGAACGCGTCTGAAAATCAACCAGGGCCCGGACGCGCCACGCGCGCCGAGCCCTTCCCGATGACCTGCCGCCCTCCGATCACATGCGCGACGCTTCGTGCACCTTCTTGCGCGGTAGCTCCACACCCAATCGCTTGACCTCCCGATAGAACGCTTGCCGCGAAACATGCAGCTCCCGCGCTGCCGCAGCGATCGTCCCCCCCGCCCGGTCGAGCGCACGCTGCAGACGCGCCCGCGCCAGATCAGGATCCTCCTGCTGCAACCCGAGCGGCTCGCGCATCGACGACCGCGTCGATCGCTCGCGTACACGCCGCACCCGCTGATCGTCGGTCAGCTCCCCGCTCGCCACGACCTCTCGCAACACCTCGCGCAGCTCCCGAATGCCGCCCGGCCACGTGCCTCGCATCAGCTGCTCCACCACCGCCACCGACAACCAACCAGGATCCATCCCCTCCCGCTCCATCAGCGCCGACGAAATCGCAACCAGATCTTCCCTCCGCGACTCCAGACTCGGCACCCGTACCCGTCGCGACGCCAACACCGTCGCCACCGCCGGCGCCAGCAACCCGTCCGCAAGCGCGCGCTCCAGCGGACGCCCCAACGTCCCCACCAGCAGCGTCCCTGCCGAACGCTTCAGTAGCCTCACCGCCTCGATCTGCGCCGCCCGCTCGAGCTGCTCCAGGTGCAGCACCAGCACGGATGACGCCCGTGACGCCAACGCGTCGCACACGCTCGCCTTCGCTGCCGGCGAACGCGCATCCACGACGACCGACGTGCGCCCCGGCGCCGCCGACAGCACCGCGGCTCGCGCCAGCGCTGCCTTGCCGCTCCCTTCCGGCCCCTCGATCAGAAAGCTCTCCTGGGCCCGCACGTACCCTAGCGCCGTCTCGATCCACCCCCGCTGCCGCGGACCAAACACCAAATCGCCAAGCCGCCCCATCTTCCCGCAATACGCCGACAGCTCCCGCTCGACGAAAACCCCAACCATGCTCCCCATCCGCACCACAGTGCCGTGCGCCACCGCCATCCGCTCCGCGCGCACGCCGTCTACCCATACCCCCCCTTCCGCACTCGTCGCCTCCACGTACGCGCCGTCCGCTCGCACCCGTACCCGGGCATGCGACGGCATCACCCCCTCGTCCACCAGCGTCACCGTCGACTCTCCGCCCGTGCCAACGACGGCCCCCTCCGCAAGCCACACCGCCGTCAACTGTTCGCGGTCGTTCGCCCGTACGATCCCCCAGCCTCCCGCCGCGGCCGGACGAGCCCCCACCGGGTATACCCCGGAGTCCGACGTCCCTTCACCCTTCAGTGCGACCTGACTCACGGCATCCTTCCTCGCCGTTGACGCGCCACCTGCCCAATCGAAACACCCGGAGTGGGGCTTGCGCAAGACGCACGGAACCCTCCTCCCGGTCCTCCCCCTTCGATGCCTCATCCTCCTCGGAGGTGCCGCACCCAACGGAACTACTTTCTGTCGGGCCACCCCCAAAAAGTCTCTTGACTCATCCCCCAAAGCCATGTACACGTGCGCTCCTCCACTGCGGGAGTAACTCAGTGGTAGAGTGCCACCTTGCCAAGGTGGACGTCGCGGGTTCAAATCCCGTCTCCCGCTCCGCAACGACTTCGAGGGCTCCTTCCACGGAGCCCTCTTTGCTTTTGTCCCTCCCCCCTCCAAGCATCCGCCCTTCTTGAAGCCGGCAGACCCGCAGTGTTACGGTGCCGTTGCCTTCTTCATGTCCGCCGTTCGACGAGGACGCCGGGCCGTTCTTCGCGCCCCGGGGGGCTGCCACAAGCGGAGTAGACCATGCGCTGGAAGATCATCGCCCTGAACAGTGTCGTCGTGATCATCGTTGGCGTGCTCCTCTATGCTCTGCTGCACGCACAGCTCAACAGCGTCATCGCCAACCGCACGCTCATCCAAACCGAAGCCAAGAGCGCTGCCGTCGCCGCCGACACCCAGCTCCAACTCGACGCACTCCGCGTCGAACGCTGGCTCGACACGCAAACCGATGACCCGGTCCTGCGCGAACCCTTCCTCGCAGGCACCCAGTCTGCACGATTCGAAGCCGCCTCCCTGCAGTGCAATCGCGTCAAGGCCGCCGCCGACGCCAACCCCTCCATCCAGGCTCGCACGCCTCCCGCCATCGTCGCCCTCGTCGATCCCTCCGGCATCTGCCTGGGTCGCAACGGCAGCAACCTCATGCGCGGCGAAGACCTCTCCCGCTCTCACCCCCGTCTCAAAGAGGTCATCACGCGCGGCGGCACCGGCTCCGATATCTGGTACAGCCGTCAGCTCTCCCAGCAATGGATGGTCAGCTACGCCGCCATCCGCGACTCCGCCGACAAGGTCATCGGTGGCATCGTCTTCGGCACACCTCTCAACGACGAACGCATCACCAAGACCACCGCCGGCTCCAACAACATCCTCGTCGTCGTCCCCGTCGAGCAGGGCCTCGAAGTCATCGCCAAGACCGGCTCCGTCGCCCCCGACCTCGCCTCCTCCATCGTCATCGCCCCGTCTGCCCCTTCCCTCCAGAACGCCCTCAAGAACGGCCAGGCCACCCTCGTCGATTCCGCGTCCTCGAACTGGATCCTCTACGCCCAGCCCCTCGGTGGCTTCGGCGACTCCAAACAGGCCGTCATCGTCGCCGCGGAACCCTCCGCCCTCGCCGACCCCACCAGCCTCCTCGTCTGGCCCATCCTCGGCGTCGTCCTCCTCGGCTTCGTCCTCGTCGCCATCATCGGCGTCCTCCTCGGCAACTACATCTCCAAACCCGTCGAAGACCTCGAAGAGGGCCTCCTGCAGATCCTCAACGGCCGCACCGACCTGCGCTTCGAAATCGAACATGCCGTCCTCGGCGGCGTCGTGTTCCGCATCAACACCCTCCTCAACCAGCTCATGGGCGTCACCGAAGACGACACCGACGACGAAGGTCGCCCCTCTCAGTCCCCCTCCACCAACGCCTTCCAGGGCGCTCTCGAAGTCGACGAGAAAGCCTCCCAAGGCGCCGCCTCCGATGCCGTCGACCCACGCGTCGCCGCAGCTCTCGCCGCCGAACCCGCCGACGACTACTACCGCCGCATCTTCCGCGAATACATCGACGCGAAACGCTCCATCGGTGACCCCGTCGACCATATTCAGGAGGCCAGCTTCGTCGAACGCATCCGACAGCGCGAGACCGAGATGGGCGGACGCACCGGAAAGCCCGTTCGCTATCAGGTCCAGCTCCGCGGCAAGGAAGTCGTCCTCATCGCTGTACCCCTCCCCTGATCCCCCTCAACCCACCAACTCCTGACTCGAGTCGTGCTAGGCTCCCGCCGCCGACGCCAACCCGCGTCAGGCACATAGAGGTTCACAACATGGGGCTGTTCGATTTCCTCAAGTCGAAGAAGAACTCCGACCCGGACCAGGCGCCCGCCGTAGACAAGAATCTCGCGCGCCTCGCCCGTGTCACCGCTGACAAACACGCGCAGACCTACGACCGCATGGAAGCCATCCAGGAGCTCGCCGGTCAGGCCACCCCCGAAGCCGCCTCCGCCCTCCTCAAACGCTTCACCTTCTACGTCGACCCGTCCATCACCGACCAGGAGGAGAAAGACGTCGCCTTCCGCGGCATCGTCGCCGCCGGCGAAGGTGCGCTCCAGCCCATCCGCGACTTCGCGGCTCGCGCCGAAAGCCTCACCTGGCCGCTCAAGATCCTCCACGAGATCCTCGACGAAGACGCCTACATCGGCGAGCTCCTCGTCATCCTCCAGCGCTTCGACATCGAGTACGTCAAGAACGCCGAACCCAAGGTCCAGCTCATCGCCGCCCTCGAAGGCGTCAAGCGTCCCGATGTCCTCGAAGCCGTCACCCCCTTCCTCGAGGACTTCGACGAGCCCGTCCGCTTCCACGTCGTCGCTACGGTCTTCGCACAGGAATCCCCCGAATCCGTCGAACCCGTTTGCACCGCCCTCGTCGCCGAGGAGTCCGTGCGAGTCAAGAACAGGATCGGCGAAGGTCTCGCCTCTCAGGCGTGGCCCATCCCCCACGCGCTCCGCGCCGACGTCGCACGCGCACTCCCCGCCGGCTTCCGCCTCGACGGCGACGTCGTCAAGCGCGCCTGATCATCTCCCCTCCGCCTCCCCAGCTCGCAGATGCCGCTTGCCGTCGACGGTCACCGGGCGATGGATCGTCTGACGAACCATCCGATCACGGAGCTCGCCGACGCAGAGCGCACGCGTCGGTGATGCCCCGAAAGATGCGTCGTCGACAAATCTGTGATGGGAAGATGCGGAGCGACGACAGGGCGATCAGGGACTGCTCTTGATCGCGGTCGGGAAGAACATGTTGAAGCTGACGGAGATCATCTGATTGAACCGCCAGGCGCGGTCCTTCTCGTCAACCTTGTAGTCGGGACCACGGTCGTCGGGCGGGCCGCCGCGAGAATCGAAGCCCGAGTTGTTCCAGGCAAACGGCATCGCGCGGTACTCCAGACCGATGCCCGTCCACTTGCCCGTGAAGAACGACAACCCGAAGCCAAAGGTCGGCGCGATCGCAACGCGCGTAGCCGTCTCGTACTTCGGCTGCTGCACGCACATCTGGTTGTCGACCGGAGCCGTGCAGGTCGTCGACACGAGCTTCGCCCGGTCCTGCTCCTTGCCGGGATCGAAGTCGGCCCGCTCCTTCAGCCCGACGAAAGCGGGCCCGCCGAAGAAGTACAGCTCCGTGTCCACGAAGACCTTCTGGAAGATGGCCAGCTTCCCGCGGAACGGAACCGCCGTCACCTGCGGCGCGAACACCCACTGGATCGTCCCCGTCTGCGACGGGAAGTCCTTGCCGATGCTCAACACCGTCGCGTTGCGGTCCACCAACGTCTTGTTGACCGTCTCGGCATCCGCTGTCGCCGAGTCCCAGCTCTTCCAACGATCCTTGTTGACCTTCTCAACCTCGTCGGTGAGCCCGGTGTTGATGTGCGCCACGCCGAACGCTCCCCACGCCCCCACCGCCAACCAATCGGTGAGGTTGTAGTTGAGCTTCGCGCCCGCAAGAATCGTGTGTTTGAACTCGTTCAACAACGTGAACGAGACCATCGGGGCAACCTCGAAACGCTTGTTCCTGTGCCAGCGCAGTCCGCGCACGGCCGGAGCACCCGCCAGAGGCCCTGTCAACTGTATTTCCTGAGCTACAGCCGTTGACTCGAACGCGAGCAACCCGCCAAGCGCCAACAACCCAGAGACGACCCATCGCCGCATCATCGAAGCCCTCGTCCTTCCCTGTGCCACCATTCGACACCGCCCGGAGTTGCTCACTCCTACTTCGGCAACCGGTACTCCCAGGTGAACGGCAAGAAGATCGATATGCCGGCTTGCGCCTGCACGTGATTGGTGATCTTCGACTCACCGAGCCAGTTCGACTCGTTCTGGCGCCACGCCTCGTCGTGCACGTCGACGTCCTCGATGTTCTCGAGCTTCTCGTTGTAGATGTAGTCGCGAACCTCGAAAATCGCTGCGAACCAGCGGTTGAAGAAGATCCGCACGCCGATCCCCGCGTTGAACGCAATCTTCGGCTTGTAGCTGAAGTTGCGGTACCGAGGATCGAACACCACGATCGGCCGCGAGCTCAACGCACCGATGCCGCCGACCACGTACGCGTCCCAGTGGAAGATGAAGTCGCCAAATCCGGCGAACTTGCCGTACATCGGGACGTACGTGAAGTTGCCCGCCGCGCTCCACTGGTACTCGTTGAGCGGAACACCTACGTGCACCGCCCGACGCGTCTGGGCGTTGAACTCGGAGTCGGAGTTCAGCCCCTGGTACCAGTTGAAGTTCGCGCCGATCGCCAGCACGTTCGTCATGTAGTAGTTCAGCGCAATCCCCGGCGCCGGGTGCGATACGAACTGATCGTTCAGCGTCAGCGCCCAGAACGGCTGAATCTCGAATCGACGGGCACGCAGCGCGTAGATCTGCTGCACCGCGTACATCTGCGCCTTCAGCGGACGCTTCGCCGCCTCGGCCATGTTCACCTTCGGACACGCGTCCGGATCGAGCTTGCAGATGTCCTCCAGCGCCCCTCCCCCGTCGTCCGGCGGCGTCTCGTCCCCCGTGGCGACCGCCGGCGGCTCCTCCCCAGGAGGCGGTGCGTCCGCGTCGATCTCCACCGGCTGAGCTGCCCCTCCTTTCTTGGGATCGGCTGCTCCTGCCTTCGGATCCGTTGCCGCTGCGCTCGTATCCGTGGCTCCGGCTGCCGGTGCAGCCGGTTCTTTGGGCTTGGCAGTTGACACTGCCGGGACAGCCAAGAGCGCCATCGCTACGAGGAGTCCCGCGCGAGCCTGCTTCATTGTGACCCCTTCCGCATCCTTTGCCCGCCCTGACGTCAGGCCTAAGTTCTCAGAAACCTTGGGAAATTCTGCCAACCGCTGAACGCGCGCGACGATATCATGGCCGTTTTCGCCAGGTCAACTCCGAAATCTACCTTGCCGCTCGTTCCATCGTCGCCGTCCAATTCCACTACTGCGCCGCCAGCTCGCCGCCTTCCCCCTCCCCCAGCAACGCCTCCACAAACTCCTCCGCGTCGAACGGCCGCAGGTCGTCCGAGCGCTCGCCCAACCCGATGTACCGAACCGGCAGCTTCATCTCGTCCGCAATCCCCAGGACTACCCCGCCCTTCGCCGTGCCGTCCAGCTTCGTCAACACGATCCCCGTCAACGTCAGCGCCTCCGCAAACTGCCTCGCCTGCGCCAACGCGTTCTGCCCGTTCGTCGAGTCGAGCACCAGCAGTACCTCGTGCGGTGCCCCGTCCATCGCCTTGCCCATCGTCCGGGCTACCTTCTTTAACTCCTCCATCAGCGGAACCTTCGTGTGCAACCGCCCCGCCGTGTCCGCCAATACCACGTCGGCTCCCGACGCCGATGCCTTCTGGATCGCGTCGAAAATCACCGCCGCCGGATCAGCCCCATCTTTCCCCTTGACAACGTCGCAACCTACCCGCTTGCCCCACACCTCGAGCTGCTGCACCGCCGCCGCTCGAAACGTGTCGCCCGCCGCAAGCACGACCTTCCGACCGTCCGCCTTCAGCTGCGTCGCCAGCTTCCCGATCGTCGTCGTCTTCCCAGACCCGTTCACCCCCACCATCAACACCACCGTCGGCTGCGTCCGCATCACCAGACCGCCGCCTTGCCCCGCCTGCAGCACGCGCTTCGCTTCTTCCCTCAACGCACGCCACACCGCGCCGCTGTCGCTCAACTCCTTGCGACTCAGCTCGCCGCGCACCCGCTCGATCATCGCCTCCGAGGTCTTCACCCCGACATCCGAGCTGATCAGCACCTCCTGCAGCTCGTCGACGATCGCTGGCTCGATCTCCTCTCGCCCGGTGATCAGGCGAGCGAGCTTGCCGAAGAACCCTTCCTTCGAACGCGCCTTGCCGAGCCCCTTGCGCAACGCTTCGACATCGCGTGCGCGCTTCATCTCCACCGGCTCCGCCATCGGCTTGCCGACCACCGGAGCAGGGGCCTCCTCGGCCGCGGGCTTCACCTCTCCCGCCTTCGGCTCCTCGGCCTTCGCTGCCGCCTTCGGCTCCTCGGCCTTCGCTGCCGCCTTCGGCTCCTCGGCCTTCGCTGCCGCCTTCGGCTCCTCGGCCTTCGCTGCCGCCTTCGCCTCCGGCTTGCGCTCCGCCTCCTTCGCCTTCTCTGGCTCCCGCTTCGGCGGCTTGCGTTCCTCCGCGCGCGCTGAGGGCTTCGCCTCGAGCTTGCGCGGCTCCTCGGCCTTCTCGATCTGTTCCGGCGCCTTCTTGGCGACGAACAGGAAGTAGACGCCGACGACGACGGCTACAACGATGATGAGCACTAGGATCCCGGTCATGGATGGCCTCTCTGCGATAGGCGTCGAAAGGTGGCGCACTATAGGAACACGTGCAGCGGCCCGTCAACGCGGAGCTTGCCGCCCGGGCTCCAATGCCCTCACTTCTCGCTCCGCTCGCGCGTCCACGTCCCCCGGCCCGTAGGCCTTTCGCTCGACGCTCTCCGCCCACGTCACCACTTCCGGGCGACGCTGCTGCGCCCGCGCAACCCGGGCCACCTGCCCGGGAGTCGGCTCTGGCGGCTGGTCCCAGGGTTTGCCCGCCCGACGCGCCCAGTCCACCATGCGCTGCAGCAGCATCCGTCGACGGCTCACCACCGACACCACCAGGTCCGCGGGCGGCGGCAGCGGTCGCTCCAGCTCCGCGTGCAGCGGGGCCTCCACCCGCAACCGCAGATCCTTGATGACGCTGTGCACCTCGAACTCGAACCCTCCCTGCGAATCGGTCGGGGTCTCCACGACGACGTCGAGCTCCACGAACGACGGCGCCAACACGCGGACCCGCGCCCCAGCCACCCCTGTCCCGTCATGCGCGTCCACCACGCGCCCCGTCCACGTCGAGCTCTCTCGCGGCCGGCCCAATACCTCGACCGACGCAACCCCCGTCGGCAACGGGCGTACTCCCCTCTCGCGCTCCACCCGCCTCGGCCGTCTCCATCCGCGCAGCAGCCACCCCGCTACCAGCACCGCAACCGCCACCGGCACCAGCCGTACCCACCCGCTCGTCCGCAGCAACCCCACCGTCACCACCGCTGGCTCCCCCGGCTGGTGAAACGGCCCATCGGACACATAGCGCAACCCCAGCGATACCGACTCCACCCCCCGCGGCGGCGCAAACGTCGCCACGATCTCCCCCTCGCCGTCCGACAGCGTCGCGGCCCCAACAACCTCCTCGTCCAGCCGCGCTTCCACCGAGCCCCCAGTCACCTTCCCCCGCAGCGTCGTCGCTCGCACCCGAATCGCTACCCCAGACCGCGCATCCCCTTGCAGCTTCTCGTGCTCCGGCGCTACCCGAACCCGCGCCGTCCGTGTCACCGCCGTCGAGCTCGACGCCGACGACAGCGTCGGCTGTCCCGGGAATGTCGCCGCAAGCGTCCCAATCCCAGGACCCGAAAGCCGGCTCGTCGGAAACTCGAACACCGCCAGCCCAGCGTCGTCCGTCAACGCCGTCTGCAACAGCTCCCCTCGCTCGTCCCGCAACTCCAGCTTCAACCCGCCCGGACGCACGTCGGGCGGCGTGCTCGCACTCACCACCACCCGCTGGTGCTCTCGCTCCAGATCCAGACGCTCCGGACGCGGCGAAAACGACAACGACATCGCACGCTGCGCCGCATCCCACACGATCTGCGTCCGCGTTCCATCGTGCAACCCGTCTCCCCCGAACACCGCGCGCAGGTCCGCATGCCCCCGCCCCAAGGCTGCCACCACGCAGAACTGACCGCCGTCGTCCGCGTCTACTGGATGCTCACCGTGCCCCGACGGCTCCCGCGCGTCCGCCTCCCGCCCGCAAGGAGACACCGCCACCCACGGCACCACCTCGCCGCCTCCGCCGATCGCACTGAGCGCCACGCGCGCCCGGGGGATCGGTGCCCCAACCTCGTCCCGAACCACCCCCGTCAACGTCACCCGCTCCGAGGGACCGAACGCATGCAGCTCCACACGCGAGGCGCCTCTCACCTGCACCCGTGGTCCGGCTCCGGCCCCCCCCGACCCCAGGAGCACGCATGCTCCCACAAATGCCGCCACCTGGCGCCGCATCTCAGCCGCCCCCCAGCGGGTTCGCCCGTCAAGTCGCATGCATGCGTCCGCCTGGTGCTCCGTCCAACCAGGGTGCAGTCTTCCCGCCAACCATCCCGATCGCAAGCAGCAAATGGTTGGAGCCGAACGCACCCCTTGCGTGATAACCTGGAAGGTCGAATGAGCACCGATTCGAGCCCGCTCCCGGCCCGCATCCTGCGAGGCTTCCTGTTGCTCACGTTGGCAGCGCTCGTGATGCTTCGCGCCTCCTCGGCGCACGCGGACCCGAAGGTCACCGACGCTGCCGACAAGCTCCGCAACGCCTCCGACTTCCGCGTGCGTGTCCAGGCCGCACTCGCCTTGGGCACCTCGAGCTCCGCGGAGGCCGTGAGGCCTTTGTGCGACGGGCTCGACGACACGAACACGGCGGTTCGTGGCGCAGCGGCGGCCGCCCTCGGCAAGCTCGGCAAGAAGGAAGGGCTGCCGTGCCTGCGCAACAAGGTCGGTGCCGAGAGCAACACCTCCGTGGCCACCGCGATGCGACGTTCGATCTCGCAGCTCGAAGGCGCACGCTCCGCTCCTCTCGCCAAGGCTCCCGACGGCTCGAGCAAGTGGTACGTCGCGATCGGCGCCGCCAAGACCAAGGGCGATCGCGTTGCTTCGGAGACCGACGGAATCGTCCAGGAGACCGCCCGTGGTGCGCTGGCCTCCACGGCCGGGTTCGCCATCGCACCCGCCTCCGAGTCCCCCGCCCAGGCTGGTACCGTACTCGCTCGACACAAGCTCAAAGCCTACTTCCTCCAGCCGACGGTCGAGGCACCGAAGTACGACGGCGGCAAGCTCACGATCGTTGTTCGTGTCACGATGTTTAGCTACCCGAACAAATCCCTCCAAGGCGAGTTCGCTCCGAAGCTCACCCAGTCCGGCACGCCTTCGAAGGACAAGGAGTCCGAAGACGCCCTCATCAAGATGGCGGTGACCCGGGCCATCGAGAGCTTCATCAAGGTCGCCTCCACCTCCAACTGATCGATCGCGCCGGTTGCATGCTGACGGCACCTGCCTCTACCCTCCCCTCCGCCCAGCCGCCTCGACGGCTCGAAACCCAGGAGTGCTCATGAGCCAACTCGGCCCCAACGACTCGGCCGTTGTCCGCAGCGGACGCCACCAGCGTCGAGCGCGCAACTACCTCCTCGATCCCCGCTTCCAGCTCAAGTACACCGCCGTGCTCGTCGGCGTCGCCG
>JAKLDZ010000012.1 GCA_022703255.1 Myxococcota bacterium
CGGCAGCGCAGGCACCGGCGGCAGCGCAGGCACCGGCGGCAGCGCAGGCACCGGCGGCAGCGCAGGTTCCACCGGCGGCAGCGCAGGTTCCACCGGCGGCAGCGCAGGTTCCACCGGCGGCAGCGCAGGCGGGGGGAGCCAGCCCTGCGTCCCTGGAGCCGCTGCGTGCATCTCGGCATCCAAGATCGGAGTCTGCAACGACGCAGGCACCGCCATCGCATCCCACCACGATTGCCCGGCAGGGACGGTCTGCGATCAGGGTGGCTGCGTCGGGTCGCTCCCGTGGCATCTCGCACGCTCGGTCGATCTGCAATACGTGCAGGACTATCCGGCGGCTCAGCTTCTGGCGTGCGGCGCCAGTGCCGCCGAGGACATTGCGGCGGGCCGGATTGGCTGCGATGCCCGTCGCTCGACCGCGCAGCTCTTGGCGCGATTCGGGCTCTTCCTCGGCAATACCTGGATCGCATTCCCGGGAGGTCCGGGTCAGTGCGCCTCGTCTCCCGACGCTGCCGCGTGGCGAAGCTGCGTCGTCGACAATCTCGAGCTCACAATCGCGCGCTTCCACGCGCAGGCGCCGACCATGCTCGCAGCGACGCACCTCGCGGAGTACGTTCACAAGAACAACGCACCGCAATCGTGGCCCGGCCTGTGCGTGTCGGGATCAGTCGGACACTGGGGAGCGGACACGTGCATTCCCGACGTGGCGGGGTCGGCGGCGGCGCGCCAGTATCTGACGGACTGGGGCAAGGCGCATATCGATGCAGGGGTTCGTGCGTTCGTCTTCGGCCAGGCGCGTCTCATGGGAGGCTCCGCGCCCGGTACCAACGACGTCAGCGCCAGCGGGGCCGCGGGATTCAAGCAGATCATCGACGCCCTGCGCGCCCACGCCCAGCTCCGAGGGATTCCCCATCTGTACGTCGGCGCCCAGGCCGCCAGCTCCATCACGGTCGGCGGCGTGGAGCAGATCGACTTCGTGATGGGGGCGCAGCATCTCGAGCTTTCGAAAGGCATGCTCGTGCATCCGCTTTCGACCAAGGGCCCATTCCTCGGGACCACCCCCTACGGTCCCGACGACTGGCACGACGCCAACATCACCAACAACCACCGTCGTCTCCCGGTCCTGCTCGACTACGACAACTGGTCCTCGGATCCGGCGATTCCGGACGACATCCGCCGCCTCGCTCAGGTCTCCAACGACGCGGACCGCGGACGAGTCCTGCGGGATCACGTCCGTCACCTGCACCTGTACGACCCGCTGGTCTGGCTGTCGATTCCGGTGTCCAAGACGCTGGGGAACGCCCAGGGGACGACGTGCACGGGGATCAATCCGTGGCACTTCTCGGCGAGCGCGTGCGGTCTGGTGGGCCCCGCGAAGCAAGCGCTCGACGAGGTGGAAGCGACACCGACCGCGGGTCCGTCCGCGGGCAATCCGCCGATTCGGACCAGCTATTGGGGACAGCAGCTTCGCGGACGGGACGCGACCGTCTCGTGGCTGTACCGTGTCTTGCTGAACCGGACCCCGGACCCGGCCGGCTACGCATTCCACGTGGCCGCGCTTCCGGCGCTCATCGACGTGCCTTGTGGTGCTCGCGCCACCCTGGCGAAGACCCTCGTCACCAGCTCCGAGTTCGAAGCGAAGAGCGTCGGCGACGATGCCTTCGTCGACATGCTCTATCGGGCGTTCGTGCTGCGCGAGGCGGACGCTGGCGGCAAGGCCTGGTGGGTTTCGCAGCTCGGGTCCATGAGCCGCAGCCAGGTGATCGATGCGTTCTGCAGCTCGAGCGAAGGGGACGCTTTGTACGCGCCGTAGTGCCTGTGGGGGGCGAGGGGACGGTCAGTTGCAGGCCGTAGGGGGTCGAGGGCTCGCGCTGCTTGCGCGGCAATCGCGCGGGCCGGCGATGCGACGGCGTTCAGTTGGAGAAGCGCAGCGTGTAGGGCAGGCACCCCATGCTGGTTCCGGTGGCGAACACGCCGACGTGGATTGTGACGGGTGACGACGCTTTGACCGAAGGGTCGATCGCCTTCTTTGCGCCGCAGGTGTCGGAGTAGGTGAACTCCCAGGTGGTGGCGCTGGTCGAGGTTCCCCCCTCGGAGCAGGCGATGTGGGAGCCGCACTTGGTCTGCACGACGATGCGCACGAGGTTGGACTTGGTCTCGTCGACGAGGGTGACCTTGGGGTGAAAGGAGCAGGTATCCTCGCCGGCAAAGGAGACGACGAACCAGTCGCGCTCTCCGGCGGGCACGAGGTTGCCCGAGACCTCGGCGGTCTTGCCGAGGGCGAGGGGGCCGGTTGCCACGGCCTTGGCGGTGGCGCACGTGTCGGGATGGGTATCGGCCTCGCAGCCGCACATGCCCGGGACACCGCCGCCGCCGCAGGTCTGCCCCAGCGTGCAGGTGCCGCAGTCGAGGATCTTTCCGCACCCGGCGTCGACGGTGCCGCACGACATCCCGAGCTGCACACACGACTTGGGCGTGCAGCCGCATTGGTTCGCTGTGCCGCCGCCGCCGCACGTCGCGGGAGCGGTGCACGTTCCGCAGTCGAGGACGTTGCTGCATCCGTCGGACACGATGCCGCACGAGGTCCCCAGCTGCGCGCAACTCTTGGGAGCACACGTCCCCGCGCCGCACTGGTTGGCCACGCCTCCGCCACCGCACGACTGCCCCGCAGGACACGCGCCGCACTCGATCATCGCGCCGCAACCGTCGGGAATGTTGCCGCACGACACCCCCAGCTTCGCACAGCTCATGGCGACACACCCGCACTGGTTCGCCGTACCGCCGCCACCGCAGGTCGACGGCGGCGCGCACTCACCGCAGTCGATCGCTTCGGAGCAGCCGTCGGAGATCCACCCGCACGAGGCCCCGAGCTGCGTGCACACCTTGGGCGTGCACGAGTCGGTTCCGCACTTGTTGAGCCCGCCTCCTCCACACGTCTGCCCTGCCGGACAAACCCCGCACGTGACCTTCCCGCCGCAACCGTCGGGCGCCGATCCGCACACGGCCTCGAGCTGCGCGCAGGTCTTGGGAGCGCAGGCCGCTGCATCCGCCTTCGCACCGTCCAGCCCGCCCGCGTCGCCGTCCTGATATCCGCCGCGTCCCGCCGCGACCTCCTCGGTGGATGCGCATGCCCCGGTCGCTGCATACAGCAGGATCGCCGCGACCGCTGCGACGGACCGACCCCGGTCGGTCGCGTGCGAAGGGTGGTGCACGCGAGTGCGCATCCATGGACCATACGGGAAGCGCGGGTCCCGCTCAACTCGCGCGGTCATCCGGGCGACAAGAGCATCGGGATCTTCGCCTCGGTGGCCTTGTCGCGCGGTGGAAAAGTCATTCGGTGGAACACCGTCTCGACACAGCGCAGCACCGACGGCGCCGGCAGATCGCTGCTCGCCGTGCGCACTCTCATGGTCTGCCCGCCGGGGAGGATCAGGAGCTCGAGGGCCAGACGTCCGGTGAGCTGCGGCACCTCGCACAGGGAGGCCGCGTAGCAGCCGAGGACCGCGTCGGTCTGCTTGTCGAGCAGGGCGCGCAGCTCGGCATCGGTGAAGCCGCCAGTGGCGGTGATGAGTCCGAGGCGAGTCGCCGGCTTGAGCTTCGAGGTGTCGCAGGCGGGCTTCGGCGGCGCGACGCTCCCGGGCTTGCAGGCCACGAGCTGCTCGCCACTGTCTTGTCCGAACAGGTTCCCCTTGGCCGATCTCATCGGGGACGCGATGCGGACGCCTTTCGCCGACGCGGCCGTGACCGCAGGAGGGGACTTGCGCAGGGAAGGCGCGGAGAGCACGTGGGCGATCCACTCGGCGGTGTCGCCCCACTTGTCGTTCGCCGAAGGGAACACGATCAGCTCCGACAGGCAGGGGGACTTCGCGTTGGAGCAGACGGCTTCGACGGTCTTGTTGACGTCGGCCTTCTGCCGGTGAGTCCCGGCTTCGCCGGGCAGCTCGCAACCCCCCTCGAATCGCAGAGAGGCTTCACCGGAGGCGCTGGTCTGTAGCCACAGGGAGCGTTCGTCGGGGAGAGCGCTTGCGGTGGGGAGCTCGAGGCGAACGGTTCCGGTGGTGACGAGCTGGGCGAATCCGGCGGCAGCGATGGTGTGAACGACGGACACCGCGGCCACAGCGCTCGAGCCCGGGTCGATCTGCACGGCTGCGAGCCCCGGAAACGCGACGTTGGGATAGAGCATCTTGTAGTGCTCGCGGTCCTCCTTGAGCCAGGTGAAGAGCGCCTGGATCTTGTCCGGTGCGCCGGAGGGGAGCACGGCATCCGAGATCACGGTGCCGTTGATCTTGATGTCGGCGGGCGACACGACGATCACGGGCTTCGCGAGGTCTGCGCCGACCTTCTCTCCGGCGGCGATCCGTTTGGACTCCTCGAAGAGCTGGTCCTTGCTGATCTGGCGCTCGGTCGAGGCCAGCCGATCGGGGCGCGCGTTCCCCTTGCTCTTGCTGCATCCGGACAGGGCGAGGGAGAGGGCGATGAGGGCGGCGAGGATGGAATGGCGCATGACGGGACTCCGCTGGGTCGGGAGGAGGGAGTGTAGCCCGGGAGCGAATCGGAGACAGGGAATCGACAGGTGGATTCCACGGCGGATTCCTCCCTTCGGAACCGAGCACTGCCTCCGACATCACGTGTTGCTTGTGCATCTCTGCGCTTCCCGTGATCATCGAACCACCATGACCGACACCATCCGGTTCGAACGCCATCGGCAGCTCTCGCAGCTCCACAACCCCATGATGGGCGGACAGCTCGACACGCAGCAGATCGAGCTCCGGCGCGATCCGTTGACCGGCCGCCCGAGCGCCTTCAACCCGCGATTGCAGGACAAGGTCGCCATGTTCCACGGCGCGAGCGACGAGGCGCTGATCGAGCGCCTGGCCGAAGCCGGACGCGAACGCTGCTTTCTGTGCGAGGACCGCTGGATGCGGATGACTCCCACCTATCCCGACGTCGTCATTCCCTCCGGACGCGTGCAGGTCGGCTCCTGCGTGCTGTTCCCCAACCTGTTCCCGGTCGCGCAGGTCCACGCGGTCGTGCGCGTGGGCGACGCCCACCACCTTCGCCTGGATGCCTTCGACCCCTCGCTGCTCCACGATGCCTTCTCCGCAGCGCTGCAGTTCGTCCGCGCCCTCGCGCGGGCAGAGCCGTCGGCGCGCCACCTCACCCTCAGCGCCAACTACCTGCATCCGGCCGGCGCGAGCATCGCCCACCCGCACTTCCAGGTCGTCGGCGGAGACCTGCCCCTCGGCACGGTCGCGGAAATGGCCGCTGCCTGCCGGCAACACCGCGATGCGCACGGCTCGGACTTCTGGCCCGATCTGGTGGACGCAGAGCGCGAGGCCGCCGAACGGGTGATCGACGACGTCGGCCCGGTCACCTGGATCGCCGCCTTCTCTCCACGCGGGGCCAACGAGGTGCTGGGGGTGCTGCCTGCGCGACGACATCTCCTGCAGCTCGACGACACCGACGTGACCGCGCTCTGCAAGGGCGTGTCGTGCGTGCTGAAGGGGTATCGGGCGATGGGCGTCTCGACCTTCAACTTCACGCTCTTCTCGGGGCCCATGGGCGCGGGCGACGACCCCATGCGCTGCGTGATGCGGATCATCTCGCGGCAGAACGTGTACGAGAACTACCGGACCGACGACTACTTCCTGCAGAAGCAGCTGGGCACGGAGCTGATCCTGACTCCGCCGGAGCAGCTCGCCGCGATGCTGCGACGCTCCTTCGAGTGATGGGAGTCGGACCGCGGGCGGCTATGCGTGGGTGTCGTCGCGCTGCATGACGAAGAAGACGTAGCCGTAGGAGCCGCGGTGCTTGAGATACAGCTCGAGCTCCCGCTGGCTGCGCGCCGCCACCGCGAGCGCCTCGGGCTCGTCGGCGTGAAGCGCACGGAAGCGCTCGAGGCTCGCCGCGAGAGGCACGTAGTAGTTGTCCCACCAGGCGTTGTCGGGCAGCACGAAGTCAGCCAGGAGGCGATAGCCGCTGGGCGCGACGACCTCGCGCCGCGCTTGCACGTTGGCGGCCGCCGGACACCCTTCGATGAACATCTCCTGCAGCTCGGGATCCGGGTCGTCGCGGAACCAGCAGAACTCCGTGACCGCCATGTACCCGCCGGGAACGAGCAGACGCCGCCACGCACGAAGCCCCTCCTCGAAGCCGATGACGAAGATCGACCCCTCGGCCCAGATGACGTCGAACGCGCCATCGGGGAAGGGCAGCGCGAACATGTCGCCGACCTGCGCGGAGATGCGTGTCGCATGTCCCGAGGTGGCCGCTCGCTCCGCGAGCTGCGCCACGAACGGGGCGTGGCTGTCGATCGCCACAATCTGCGCCTCGGTTCCCATGGCGAGATCGAGCGTCTGGGTTCCCGACCCGCAGCCGATGTCCAGGATGCGTTGAGCAGGAGTCAGGGGGGGTATCCGGCGCAACGCCCGCGCCGTGCTGTCGGGGTCACCCGGCCCCTGACGGGGGATGGATTCGTAGATCTCGTGAAACCAGTTCCAGAACCTGTCGTCAGGCATGGTGTCAATTCCTTCCGCGGGCACAACGGTGCCCTCAGGAGTTCGAGCTCGATACCGGGAATCGACGGGTTCTACTGGGCAAGGACCATCCAACGCCGACCGTACGACTCCGCGGCGCATTCGTCAACGGAAGCGGAAGGGCACGGCACTTACGCTGCACGCGACACGGTGTGTCGCTTGGAACGAGTCGCGAAGCGCGTCAGCGAACGCGGCTCAGTGGCGCGGAGGCGCGGGGCGTTCGGGAATGCGAGGGACCGGGAGCGTGGGCACCACGCTGCTCGCCGCTGCACCCGGAGGCACTTGCGGGGTGGGCCCCGGCGCGGGACGCGTCGAGTCCGACGAGCCTCCCACCGGCGGGACGGGAGGGCTGGGGGAGGGAGTCGGCGTTTCCATCGGGGCACTCTCGTTGAGACTCTTGTCCACGGGCAGTCTCTCGGATTCGCCGCGCGAAGGCGAGGCGGGCGTCACGATGTGGAACTCCACACGACGGTTGTTCGCCATGCCCTCGGGGGTGTCGTTGGTGTCGATGGGACGGGTCTTGCCGAAGCCCGCGGACTCCATGCGTTTGGCATCGACGCCCTTCTTGGTGAGCCAGGCGACGACGGCAGCCGCGCGCTGCTTGCTCAGGGGCGTGTTGATCCAGTCGGGGCCGTGGTTGTCGGTGTGACCCTCGACGCGGATCTTGGTGATCTCGGGGTGCTTCTGCAGGATGTCGAGGACCGCGAGGAGCACGCCGTCGCCCGTCGGGTCGAGGACCGCGCTGCCGAACTTGAACTTCACCTGCTGCGTGATGCGAATCTGACCTGCCTCCACGCGCGCGATCGGACACCCGTTCTTCTTGGGATCCGGATCCGCCGGCCCCGCATGGTCGGGACACGCATCCTGCACATCCAGGATCGTGTCGCCGTCCGTGTCGGGCGGCGGCGGCGGACACCCGTTCGTCTTCGGATCCTGCGTCGCTACACCCGGTACCTCGATGCACGCATCCTCGGGATCGATCACCCCGTCGCCATCCCGATCGGGCGGCGGCGGCGGACACCCGTTCGTCTTCGGATCCTGCGTCGCCACACCCGGCACGTCGATGCACGCATCCTCCGGATCCGCAATACCGTCGGAGTCGCGGTCGGGCGGCGGCGGCGGACACCCGTTGGCGCGCGGATCGTCGGTCCAGATGCCCGGCAGCTCGGGGCAAGCATCCACACTGTCGGCGATGGCGTCCTGGTCACGGTCGGGAACCGGCTTCGCGGGCGGCTCGTAGCGGGGGTTCCACTCGATGGCGATCACCCCCCGCATCAGCGGCGTGCCGTAGCCACGGGTGATGCCAGGGCCGAACCCCAGGTCGATGTGCATGTCGGGCGAGAGCCTGTAGTGGGCGCCGATCAACAGCTCCATCGGAGTCGTCGCCTTCGCGAACACCGCGTCGCCATCGCTCACGCCCGTGGCACCGTACAGCTCCGGCCCCACAAGCAGCGTCCGATCCGGCGTGCGCAGTCCGGCAGCCAGACCGAAACGCACCTCGCTGCCCATCGGGCTGCCTGCGAAGGTCGCGTCGTGGGAGCGATAGTCGAACGACAGCCTGCCCGACCACGCGAGGGGACCGCGGTCCCCCGCGATCATCACGCGCGGCGAGGCGCGGAACTTGTCGTCGCCGGTGTACGAGGCGCGGTCCCCGGTCGGGAACCACAGCGCAAGCCCCGCCGCGACCGTGACCGGATCGCCGTACTGGCCGTAGAGGCGCACGTCGCCGCTGACACGCAGGTCGCCCACGGTCGAGTTGTCGGAAGCCTCGTAGCGAGTGGAGCCGATGTGGCCGACCTCGCCCTTCTGCCAGAAGAGCACGGGGAGGTTGAAGCCGAAGCGGACGCGGTCCCACATCACGACGCTCGAGCCGAGGTGGGTGAAGCTCTGGAGCTTGACGACGGCCGCGCGCTCGGAGCCGTCGCCGTTGTAGATGACGAGGGGCTTGTAGGCGAACTCGGTGACGTCGCCGGCGGCGTGACGGTTGTGGCCTCGGAAGTCGAGGGAATCGAGGACGAACCAGTTGCTGCCGCGTTCCGCGGGATCGAACCGATCGAGGGCGAAGCCGGTGGCTTCGTCGGCGGAAGCGTCGGCGGCCAGGGACACGATCAGCGAGGCGGCGACCAGACCCAGGAGGCGAAAGGGGTGTCTCATGGTTTTCCCGAGCGGCAGCGAGTGGGCGTCAAGCAGCGTTGCGGGAAGGGTGCAGCAAGTCCCCCCGGTTGTCTCCCCCGATCGTCGCATCCGGGCCACGCGACAGCCCGATCGTCCGCTCAGGGGCGCCGCGCCGTTGCACGCGACCGGGCCACGCGAGGGCGCGGCCACCGAGCCCCGTCAAGGGGTCCCCCACCCCTGGGGAACGAGGAAGAAGTACAGCAGGATGAGCAGCACGAGCATCACCGCCGCCGTGACGAAGTACGTGTAGCGAGGAGCCGAGCTGGTGCTCCAGCCATCGGCGTAGAACTTCCCGCGCGACCGCTGACGGATCTTCTTCTGCACACCGCGCAGGACGTCGGGGGGCGGCGCCGCGCGCGCCTCGGTCCCCATCGCGTTCCGGAGCAGCGCGCGCACGTCGGCATCGTCGAGGCCCGGATCCGCGGTGTCGAGGTCGGGCCCGTCCTTCGAGTCCTTGTCGAGGTCGCTCATGAGATCTTCTCCCCGAGAGCCTTCTCGACCGCGGCCTTGAGCTGCGCCCGGGCGCGGTGAATCCTGCTCTTGACGGTACCGTCGGGCACGCCGGTGATCTGGGCTATCTCCTCGTAGCTGAGATCCTCGACGTCCCGAAGGATGAGCGCCTCCTTGAACTCGGGGTCGAGGGAGTCGATGGCGCGCTGCACGACGTTCTCGAGCTGGCGTCCGACGAGCATCTCGTCGGGGCGGGCGATGTCTCCGACGGTGGTGCCCTTGGCGGCGCTCATGGGGGCGCGATCGGCGATGGGTTCGAACTCGTCCTGCTCGTTGGCGTGGCGCCGCTGCATGTACTTCGTGTGGTTTTTGCAGAGGTTGACGCCGATTCTGTAGATCCAGGTGGAGAGCTTGGAGTCGCCGCGGAACTGGTCGATGGCCTTGAAGACCTGGACGAAGACTTCCTGCGCGAGGTCCTCGGCCTCTTCGCGGCGTCCGAGCATGCGGAGCATCAAGCCGAAGACCCGGCGCTCGTAGGCGCGTACGAGGTCGTTGAACGCAGCCTCGTCGCGCGCCCGCAGGCGCTCGATCAACGCGGCTTCGTCACGCTCGTCCCACGCCACCTAGGTCAACCCGTCGGGGGCAAGGGCTGCTGCTTGGCCCTGTCCCGCAGGCGCTTGGAGATTCCCACCAGCGCCTCGAGCACACCGATCATGATGTAGACCCCAAGCAGCCAGACCAGCACGAAGGCCGGCTTGAACCGCGACCAGACGATCGCGCTCGAGATCACCACGAACAGCATCAGCAACGCCGTCCAGCCGTTGAGCTTGATGTCCTTGAACGACCGGAACGGGATCGTCGAGACCATGAAGAAGGCGAGCAGCAGCGTGAGCGCGAGCACCGGCCAGGCCCACACCTCTTCACCGAGGTTGGCCCCGGCCGCGTGGTTGGCGACCACGATGGAGATGAGGATGCCCGCAGCGCCCGGGATGGGCAGCCCCACGATGTACTTGCCCGGCTTCTGCGGCTTGCCCGACGTGTCCATCGACAGGACGTTGAAGCGGGCCAGGCGAATGGCTCCCGCCGCGACGAACGCAAAAGCCGCAAACAGACCGGCCGTCGGGTGATACTTGAGGGACCACTTGAAGAGCACCAGCGCCGGCGCCACTCCGAAGGAGATCACGTCGGCCAGGGAGTCGATCTGCAACCCGAACGCACTCTGCGTCCGCGTCATCCGAGCCACGCGACCGTCGAGCATGTCGAACAGCATCGCGAAGATGATCAGCAACGCGGCGCGGTACAAGTCGTCGGGAGCGTCGGTGCTCGCCGCGATCTTGATCGCGTAGAAGCCGCAGAACACGCTGGACAGCGTCACCGCGGTGGGCAGTACGAAGAGCGCCTTGCGCAGGTTGAACGTTCGTTTTCGGGTCGGTTCGCCCACGTGCCGGGCCTCCTACTGCTTTCTCCAGCCATAGCGGGTCGGTCCGCGGCCGTCCAGCTTTCGCCGCCCCTTCGCTCCTCGCGACGCGATGAAGCATCGTGCCACGATGATTCGCCTAGCGCAGCGCCCCCAGCATCGCCACCGTCTGCGCCATCCCCGCGCGCTCCTCCGCTCCCTGCCCCAAAAACGCCTCGATCCGCGGCATCATCGCGATCGCCGCGTCCAGCTCCCGATCCGACCCCTTCGCATACGCACCCAGCGCAATCAAATCCCGCTTGGCCTCGTACGCCCCAAGGATCGCCCTCACCCGACGCGCCGCCTGCCGATGCTCTGGTGCGATAATGCCGTCCATCACCCGCGACAACGACTGCAACACGTCCACCGCGGGATACCGCCCCCGCGACGCAATCGCACGATCCAAGACGATGTGACCGTCGAGGATGCCACGCACCTCGTCCGCGATCGGCTCGTCCATGTCCCCGCCCTCGACCAGCACCGTGTAGATCGCCGTGATCGACCCTCGCGCCCCCTGCCCGCTTCGCTCCAGGAGCCGCGGCAGCATGGCGAATACGCTCGGGGGGTAGCCGCGACGCGCCGGAGGCTCGCCCGCGGCCAACCCCACCTCCCGCTGCGCCCTCGCGAATCGTGTCACCGAGTCCACCAACAACATCACCCGCGCACCTTCGTCGCGAAAGTGCTCCGCAATCGACGTCGCCACCTGCGCCGCCGCCAGCCGCTCGAGCGCAGGCGAATCGCTCGTCGCCACCACCACCGCGCTCTTGCGCAACCCTTCCTCGCCAAGGCTGTGATCGAGGAACTCCCGCACCTCGCGCCCTCGCTCGCCCACCAGCGCCACCACTACCACCTCGGCCTCCGTCCCCCGCGCGATCGCACCGAGCAACGTCGACTTGCCTACCCCGGAACCGGCGAACAACCCGACCCGCTGCCCTTCCCCCAGCGTGGTCAATCCGTCGATCACGCGCACACCGGTAGCCAGCACCCGATCCACCGCGCGACGCGTCAGCGCCGGTGGCGGCGGGGCCTCCACCGGCCGCAACCCTCCCGTCAGCTCCTTGCCTCCGTCGATGGGACGCCCCAGCCCGTCGAGCACCCTCCCCAATACCTCGCCGGAAACCGCCACGCCGAGCGGTGTGCCGCGCGTCCCCACCCTGTCCCCCGCGCCGACCCCCGTCAGATCTCCCAGAGGCATGGCGATCGCCTCTCCACCGTCCAACCCGACCACCTGCCCCAACAACGGCTCGCCGCGCCGGTGGATCTCGATCACATCTCCGATGCGCGCTGCCGGGAGGCTCACGCGAACGGCGAGTCCCACCACCGACTCGACCCGCCCCGCAGGCAGCAGCGTGCTGGTCTGTTCGAGACGCGCGCGAAGGTCGGACAGGTCCATGCCTCTCACTCTACTCTCCGCCCGCCCTCACGGTCAGGGTCGCGGCCTCGGATCGTCCCCGTCCACGAAGAGGACCACGCGATTCCGGTCACTTGCCTCGCGGGACGAGCGGTTTCCCGAAGGCTCGGCCAGGGATTGGCCACCGACGCCGTGTGTGTGCGATCCTTGCGGCGTGCGGAACCTGATCGCATTCGCAACGGTCGCAGTGCTGCTCGTGCCGGCCTGCAAGGCATCGGTGAACGTCAACGCCAACGCTCAGGCCACGGCGAAAGCCGAGCCGACGCAGGAGGAGCCGGAGTGGGGCGCGGCGCCCACGGCGGAGACCACCGCAGACGATCAACCGCAGCAGACCGACTACTTCGGGATCGCGCGAGGCCTGACCCTCGCCCCGGGCCGCCAGGCTGCGTGCTCGTGCATCGCCGCCGCGGTCGGCATGCCCTCGGACCCGGCGTTCAAGTGGCGCGGGGAGCCCCCGAAGGTCGCAAGCGACGGCATGGTGATGGCCATCAGCACCGAGGGCATCGCCTGCGACACCCAGGGACCCGGCCCCTCGATCCGCGGTGTGGACCGCTCCGGCGAGGATGTCGTCGTCGTGATCGAGGACTACCACGCGGGGCGTCCCCAGGCGCTCGGGGCGATCATCCCGAACCCGGGCGGCAACGGCGCCGTGTACGTGAGAGCCGCGGGGAAGACCGCCTACGGCAAGCCGCTCGCTGCCACCAACGGCGCGCACCCGACCTGGTGCCTGGTGAGCAAGGGCTCGGGTGCAGCCAACACCGTCGTAGCACCCCGCGATCCCGCCGACTCCTCTGGCACGAACCCCAAGTAGTCCCGTCCCCGCGCCGGTTCACCGCACACGCGGACGCAGCGGTCCAAAGCCGTGCGCGCGCACCCAGTTGACCGTCATCCCACGGCACGCGGTGTCGTCGGCACAAGTGCGGCACCGCAGGCTCTTGGCCATGAACCCCTCGCGCGCCCACCACGACGCGAACGCATAGGGGTCGATCCGGCCGTCGTCACCCACGAGATCGAGGTCGAGCGCGAAGGGCTCGGGGACGGGCTGCTGGCCGCCGAGACAAGGAGCGATGCCGCGTGTGCGCGCACCGCGCTCCGCCACCTCGTGCAGCGCCGACGGCTCCACGTCGAGCGTGCGCGCCTCGGTGAGCCGCGCATGGGCGGGCTGGCGCACCACGAGGCGCGGACATGCCGCTGCCAGGATCGCCGGCCAGTCCTCGCGCACGGCATCCACCTCCACGGTGATCGGGGCAGGCAATCGCAGCGCACGCTCGAGCTCCGCGATCCCGACACCGCACACCGCGCGGACCGGCGTGCCCGCCAGCGCGCCGTCGGAGTCGATCGCCGCCTCGATCCACGACGTCGATCGCGTGCGAACCCGCAGCGCACGTGCCCCGAAACGACGAGCCGCGTCGGCGCAGAAGGTCGCTTCATCCCATGCGACTTCGAGCTCTTCGCACGTGATCGCCGGAGCCGTGGAGGCGGCGCGCGAGGACACGATCAGCCGGGGCACACGCCCGGCTCGCATCGCGTCGATCGCACCTTCGAACGCGTCGCACAACCCGCGCAGGTAGCAGCGCCGGCAGCGCTCCGGCTGCCTGCAGGCGAGGGGTTGTCCCCGCTCGATCCAGGCGCGCAGCTCGCCGTCTCGCCCGCGCACTTCGTCAATCAGCTTGTGCGGGTCCTGGATCAGCGACTCGAACCCCTCGGCATGCTCGGGCGGAAAACGATTGAGCCACACGCGTGCCCCGTGACGCCTGGCGGCCTCGAGCGCCGCACGGATCGCGTCCGCCTTGTCCTCGGGGTCGTAGAAGAGCCCTCGGTCGCGCAGGCGCCACGCGTTGCCGAAGGGGATGACGTGGAGCAGATCGAACTCGTTGACGCCCCAGCCCGCAAACGTCTCGATCATCTCCGGCAGGTGATCCACGTTGCGCCCGTTGATCACGACGTCGACGTTGACGACGATGCGTCGCGAGGCGAGGGCTGCACGCACGGCGGCGCTCGACTGCTCGAACGCTCCGGGGACACCCACGAGCTCGTCGTGCAACGCAGACGTGTGGCCGTGAAGGCTCACCGTCAGCTCACTCAGCCCGGAATCGATCGCCCGCTCGAGGAAGCCCGGCGTGCAGAACATCCTGCCGTTGGACACCGTCTGGATCCATCGGTAGCCGGCGCGCCGTCCCATGCGCACCAGGTCGAGGAAGCGCGGGTGCATCGTGGGCTCTCCGCCGGAGAGCACCAGCCGCGTGGCGCCGCGACGACGACCGTCGACGATCTCGGCGAGGATCTCCCCGGGAGCCCGGAGCCCGTTGCGTCCGTGCTCCTTGTCCAGGCAAAAGAGGCAGGCGTTGTTGCAGCCCCAGGCGAGGCGGACCCAGCAGCGCTGTTCGTGCGAGGCCTGCTCCCGCGTCTCGATCTCGTCGGCCGGATCGGCAATGACACGGGACGCCGCCCTGCGCGGGCGCAGCTCGCTCCATCCCCTGCGCGCCGCGAGCTCGCGGTAGACGCCCGGACAGCCGTCTCTGAGGGAACAGCCGTCGCACGGTTCCGGCCAGACGCGCAGCGCATCGTCGATCGGCTCGAACCCGCGATCGTGCAGCTCCGACATTCCGATGAAGCCGTGCGTGCGCAGGTCGTCGCGCAACGCCTCGAGGCCCGGGAGCAGACACAGCGGGAAGCCCTCGTGGCCGAGGCGTTGACGGCCGCGGCGGCGTGCGTGTTCGAAGGCGGAGATCACGGTCTGGCACGCTTCGGTCAGCCCGGGCACGACGGCGTCGAAGCTCGCAAGCACGGCCCCCTTGGGTTGGGGAAACGTGAGCTTCATCACGCTCTCGGGCAGCTCTCCCACCACGTCGATCATGTCGGGCACCACCGCGAGATTGGCACGCGTGACCACGGTGTTGACCCACAGGTGGGCCACACGCCCGTGCAGCGCCCGCAGCCCGCCGAGCGTCTCGTCGAAGGCGCCGCTCACGCCGACCAGACGATCGTGGATCTCCGCGGTGGGCGCGTGCAGCGACACGTAGGCGTAGTCGAGGCCCGCATCGAGCAGGGGGCCGATCACGTCCGGACGGCACAGCATGCGGCCGTTGGTCACCAGGCCGAGCTTCATGCCGCGGGCCTGGATGTGACGGGCGATCGCCACGAGGTCGGAGTGGAGGGTCGGCTCGCCCCCGGACAGCACGACGGTGTCCACGCCGAGGTCACGGGCGCGATCAACCTTTTCCAGGATGCGCGCGAGGGGGTCGTCGCCGCACCGGTTCGCCGCGTGACAGAAGACGCAGGCGTTGTTGCACCGGTGGCCGATTTTCAGAAGCGCGCGCACGAGGATGAGCCTAGAGCACCGGCGGCGCAGGGGCCACCGGAGGCGAGGGGGAGGGCGGGCTGGACGCTCAGGTCCAGTGGCCGGCGCGCAGGGCCGCGAGATCGATGGGACGGATCTTGGGCGCCAACGCCTCGCGGAACACGTCCTCGTCGTCAACGCCGATCTCGGCCTGACCGAACCCCTCCGCGACCTCCATGGCCGCGGCGAGGATCTGCAGGAACTGCACGAAGCTCGAGGCCGCCAGGTTGGGCTCCCACCGGTCGGTCCCGCTCATCGCGGTGTACACCGGGCAGTCACCCTCCGCGTCGAGCTTCGCCACGTCGAGGAAGTAGGGATCGCCGAGCAAGGCACTCTGACCAATGACGACCCACGTCCTCCGCCAACCACCATCCTTGTTCGCTTCGATGAGCGTCAAGTCGTCGTGGAGCGCAAAGCCGACCTGCTCACGCAACAGCTCCTCTGCGGGCAGCAGACGGATGCGTTCCACCGGCGTGGCGGTCTCGACGCGGATGGGGTTGGACTCGAGCAGGAAGGCCCGGTAGCGCGCAGGGAGCTTGAACAGCTTGCGCGGCTGGTCGAGGACTTCTGCCGGAGCCTTTCCGAACTCGCAGCGGATCGAACGTCGCTCAAAGGTGGTCTTGAGAGCGGCGACAGCATCGTGCAGATCGCTATCCACCTTGGAACCCTCCCAGACTTGGGGAATCAGGCGTCTTCTGACATTGGGAGCCGACGAGCCTACACCATGTCGGGGGGGGATCGAAAGGGGGGCTTCTGTGGAGCTGCGAAACGGCATGGGGATCCGGCCCCAGCGGCCGGGCGGAGCCTGGATCGGCAAGGGGCCGCCCCCGCCCCCCAGGGAGTTCTGGTACCCTGCGTCCCGCCATGTCCAGCGAGACCGCCTACGAATCGAGCTCGTTCAAGGTTGCCGAGATCCAACACCGCTACGGCGCAAACGTCCACCTGGTCGACGATCCCGTGGCCTGGTCGCTGCTCGCGCGAGCCTGCGCGCGTGAGACGCTCCAGCCGGAGGTCGGAAGGCTCGTGCGGATGCTGTACGAGGATCTCGCGCGACGGGTCATCGCCGCGGAGTTCCCCCGCGAGCTGATGCGCGTCCCCACACGCATGGTCGGCTCCCACCCCCAGGCCGTCGCTCGGTTCGCCGGCATCGCCCACCGCACCCCCGTCGTCACCGTCGGCATCGCTCGCGCCGGTACCGTCCCCTCCCAGGTCATCTACGAGCTGCTCAACGAAATCGTCGAGCCGGCCCTCGTGCGACAGGACCACCTGTTCATGAGCCGCGAGGTCAACGAGGCGGGCGAGGTGACCGGAGCGCGCTGGCACGACGCCAAGATCGGCCGCGAGGTCGGCGGCCGGATCATCTTGTTCCCCGACCCGATGGGCGCGACCGGCTCGTCGATGTCGAGCGCGGTCACCCACTACAAAACCCGCCTCGAGGGCCAGCCTTCGCGGATCGTCGCCCTGCACCTCATCGTCACGCCCGAGTACCTCCGGCGCCTGCAGAAGGATCACCCGGACGTGATCGTGTACGCCCTGCGCCTGGACCGGGGGCTGTCGGCTCCCGAGATCCTCGCGACCGTGCCGGGGGAGCGTTGGGACGACGAGGTCGGGCTCAACGATCACCAGTACATCGTTCCAGGCGCCGGTGGTGTCGGCGAGATCCTGAACAACTCCTGGGTGTGAAACACCCCGCCGCGCGGGTCGTCACACGTACCGCGGGCTTGCGATCGGAGCGGTCTACGAAGCCCACTCCCGCTGCGCATCGCGGATCGCCGCGACCAGCTCGTGGGATGCGGATCGGTGCGCCAGGTCGGCGGCTTCCTGCAGGTAGCTCATCGCATCGCCAGCCCGCTGCCTCGCCCGCGCCACGCGCGCCAACGCGAAGAGGACCTTCGCCCGGTCTTCGCCCGACGGCGGCGCGAGGTCGAGCGCCTCGCGCAACACTCCGTCGGCATCGGTGAGGTCGCCATCGCGCGTGAGCGCCTCTCCCAGCTTGCGGCTGAAGATGAGCACGGCCCGCATCGGATCGTCGATCTCACCTCTGGAGATCTCTCTTCGCGCCAGCTCCAGCCCCCTGCGCAGGTGCAACACCGCGCCGGCTACGTCGGCACGCGAGCTCGCCAGGTCGCCCGCCTGCTCGAGCAGCAGCAAGGCCTCGAAAGAGTCCTGCGCGGAGAACGCGTGCAGCGCCCGCGCTTCGAGCGGGAGGTTCAGCTCGGCACCGAGACTCATCGCGGCCACGTGCAGGTCGCGCCGCGCGCCGGCAGGGATGGTCACCTCGGCGATCTCGCGAATGAGCGGGTGCGCAATGCTGACCATGCCGTTGTGGGACGCCACCATCCCAGCCTGGGTGAGCATCGCGAGGCTCGCGGACACGTCGATGGATACGTCCACTACGCCCTGGATCAGCCTCGGTTGGATGCGGTCGCCAAGCACCGACAGGGTCTGCAAGACCCTGCGCTCGCCGGCGTTGAGGCGCGCAATGCGCAACGCAACGATATCGGCGAGGCGCGGCGGGGGCTGCGTGCCCCCTTCCTGGTTGAAGCGCACGAGCTGCTCGACATACATCGGCGGCACGCCGCGCGCCGCCATCGCCTCGAAGGCATCCGGAGGCACCGCGCCGTTGAGCATGTGCGACGCGATGTCCGGCGCCAACCCGTTGAGCACCGTCGACGGGAGACGACCCGGCCAGTGCGCGTCGAACCCGGTCGAATGCGTCGCCACGACCAGCCCCTCGACCGTGCACTTGTCCGAGATCACGTCCACCACCGCGTTGCGCGAGGCGCCGTCTACTCGGTGCAAATCCTCGACCACCAGCAGGATCGGCTTGCCCGTGCGCTCCCGCGCCGTACGCAACGCCCACCGCAGCGTGTCGGCTACCCAACGACGTCGCAGCTCCGGATCGATGGGAACCGGTGAGGTGCGCTCGCCGCGGTTGAACATCCCGTGCAGCACGCGCCGAACCTCGGCAGGAGCGGGAGGCCACTGGGCGTCGGACGCATCGACCTCCACACCGGCGAGCTCTGCCACCGCATTGCGCAGGGCGTAGTAGCCGACCTCGGACCAGAACGGATCCGGTCCGGTCACCACCGTGCCGTCGGGCTCTCCGGCCACTTCCAGGAACTCGCGCAGCAGACGGGTCTTGCCCATGCCAGGCTCGCCGATGACGCGCGCCGCGACCAGCCCGGCGCTGCCATCGCGCTGCCGCTCCAGCAGCCAGGTCAGCTCGCTGTCGCGCGCCGTCAACGGCATCGCCCCCAGCACCGTCGCACCGCTCCGACTCTTGGAGGAAGGGGCCGCTTGCGCGGGCGACGCAGACACCACACCGCCTGCTCCGGTGGTGGCAAGCCTCGCTCCGCAGTCTCCACAGAAACGCTGCGTCCGCGGCTGCGCCGAACCGCACTCCGGACAGTGAATCGAGGCCGGGTCTGGCGGCGCTACACTCGCCCGCTGCGTCGGTGCCTCCAACTGCGCTTGCACCGCGCTCAGCGCGTCGGAGAACGCCTCGGCAGTCTGGTACCGATCGCCCGCGTTCTTCGCGAGAGCGCTGAGCGTGACCATCGCCAGCGCCGCAGGGATGTCCCTGTCCGGCGCAATCGCACGCGGATCGGGCGCCGGCACCGTCATGTGCATCAGCACCACCTGCGTCGGCGATTCCGCTTCGTACGGCAGCTGCCCCGTCAAAAGCTGGAACAGGATCACGCCCATCGCGTACAGATCCGCACGCGCGTCGATCGTGTCTCCCCGCCCCTGCTCCGGTGCCATGTAGTCGGGCGTGCCGCACACGATCCCAACACTCGTGATCGCCGGCCCCTTGGCGCCGGTCAGCATCTTCGCCAGCCCGAAGTCCACGACCTTCACGAAGTCGCCCCCGGTCCGCATCGGCTCGATCACCACGTTCTCGGGTTTCAGATCCCGATGGATGATCCCGATGTGGTGGGCTTCCGACAGCGCCGCGAGCACCTGCTTGAGAATCTCGATGATGCGACGGAACGGCAGCGGCCCGTCCTCGTACAGAACCCGCGCCAGATCCCTCCCACGCAGGAACTCCATCACCAGATACAGCTGACCACCGTCCGTCTTGCCGAAGTCGATGACCGACACCGAGTTCGGGTGGTTCAGACGGCTCGCCGTCCGCGCCTCCGTGATGAACCGCGCCGCCGCACTCTCGTCCCCCGCCAGGTGCGGATGGATGATCTTCACCGCCACCGTGCGTCCGAGTGCCGTCTGCTCCGCACGGTACACACGCCCCATCCCCCCGACGCCGATCGGCTCGAGGATCACGAACCCGCCCGGCAACGTCGTGCCGAGGAGCGGGTCCTCTTCGCTGCGCGCAACCTCGCCGATAGGGAACCCGCATGCGGGACAAAAGCGGTGCGTCGAGTCGCACTCATGGCTGCACTGCGGGCAATCGGACATCGGACCATGGACCCTACCACAGGTCCCCGGACGGGCGGGATGGACAACTTGACGGAGATTCTGGAAGAGCACCCCTCCGTGAATAGGGACCGGGGTTCGCCGAAAAGACGACCTCTCGCCCCGCTTGCGCTAATCTTGCCGGTAGATGGAACAGCGCCTCCGCCTCGGCCAGCTCCTCGTAGATGCGTCGATCATCTCGGAGGAACAGCTCCAGGATGTCCTCGCCCTGCAGAAGGAGGATGGCCGCAAGCTGGGAACCCTGCTCGTGGAGCGCGGGCTCATCAACGAAACCCAGCTCACCCAGATCCTCTCCCAGCAACTCTCCGTGCCTTGGGTCTCGCTGTACCACGTGGACTTCTCCCGCAAGCTCCTGAGCCTCGTCCCCCGCGACGTCGCCGAAAAGTACTGCCTCGTCCCCATCTACGTCCGCCACGTCCGCGGCCAGGGCGACACCCTCTATGTCGCCATGGATGACCCCACCAACGAGGAAGCGCTCAAGCACTGCTCGATCTGGTCCGGTCTCCCCACGCGCGCGATGATCGCTTCTCCGAGCGACGTCCGAAACGCGATCCGGGTCTACTACCCGGACACGCGCCGCCCCTCGATCCCTCCCCCCACCGAGGAAGTCACCGCTCCGGCCGCTCCCTTGCCGTCCCTGCAACAGCACCCGGAACCCCCGGCTCCCGCCTCTCCACCCGAACCACCCGCCGGCGAGACTGCGGCTGCCCCCACCCCCGCGAACCCCGAGGAACTCCCCCCTGCCCCGGAGTCTCCCCCGGAACCACCAGCCACCGAAACTCCGGCCGATCAACCGCAGCCGATCGCCGCGCCCGCACCGCGCGAGGAACCCACCGATTCCCTGCCGCCTCCCGAAGAGGTCGCCTCCGCCTGGCGCCCCCCACCGGCTGCCGCTGCACCGGAGTTCGAAGAAGAGGAGCCTCCCGCTCCCGACCAGGAAACCGCACAGCCTCCTGTAGAGGGTCAGCCCGACTCCGCTTCCCCCGACGTCTTCTCCCCCGTCTTCGAGGGACCACCCCGCGTCGAGTCGACCCCCGCCGCTGCGCCCGAAACCGCCCCCGCGATCGAGCCCCCCGCTGCTGCGCTCGAAACGGCTCCCACGGCCGAATCCTCCCCGACGGCGGAGGCGCAAGAGCAACCTCCGGCGGCACCGGAAAGCTCGGGACCGCCCTCGGACGAAGTGACCCTCGAGCTTGGAAGAGAGATCCCGCTCGAGGAGCTGCTGCCCGAAGTGCGACGCATGCGGCGGGCGCCCAAGTCGGGAGCAGAGCGCTTGATGGCGATGACGCTGCTCGACGGCACGACGTTGGCGCTTCCGTTGCGACGCATGGGCGGGGCTGCGCGCAAGAAGACACCCTCGGGCGAGCAAGAGGCCGTGCAGCCTGCCGAGCCGAAGCCGACGTCGTCTCCTCCTGCCGAGGCCCCCACCCAGCAGGCCCCGTCGGCTCCGCCTCCTGCCACCACCCCGAGCAGGGAGACCGATCTGTCCGCGTCGCTCACCGCAGCCGAGGTCGTCGCTGCCCTGCGCGCCGCAGCCAGTGGCGAGGACGTCTCGGAAATCCTCGGAGACAAGTGCAACTGGCAAACCCTGTTCGCCTCGCTGCTGACCTTGCTCATCCGCAAGAAGATCATCTCCGGCGAGGACTTCGTCGAAGAGCTCAAGCGTCGCTGATGCGACCGGACCGCGGCGCTGCTGCCTGATCCAGCACCCGTCGCAGGGGCAGCATGAACAACCTGTCGATGGCGACACGCGCATGGCTCGGCGGCGCCGGACCGAGCCTGCCGCTCGCCAGACGCGCGTCTCGAACCAGCGAGGGATCGTCCCGCGCCACGGGTTCGGCCAGCGCGTCGTGCAGCGAGGTGCGCTCGTCGCCTCGCACGAGCGACACGAACGCGATCTCGTCGTGGGCCTGTCGCAACCACGTGGCCTCGAAACAGGTGTCCACGGGCCCCGCGTGCTCGCGGAATCGCGAGACACGCCACTCGAAAGGCTCGGAGAGGTCGAAGGTTCGCGGCCCCGCGCGCACCGTGCTCCCCTCCACCACGATCTGCTCGCCGCGCGCATCCGTCAGGTAGCAGCGCTGCAGGGCGCCGGGATGCGCACGACGGATCACGTCGATCAGCTTCCACAACGCTCGTGCCTCGAGCTCGAGGGACTCTCCGTCGGGAAGGATGCACGCGAGAAGCAGGTCCTCGGTGGGCAGGGAGACGGCATGATGCAACAGGGGCGCGTGCGCTCGTGACACCGAGCCGCTCTCCGCGCCGACACACACGGTCCGGTGCGGAGAGGTGAAGGCGACGACCACGCGGTCCCGTCGCGCCGAGGTGAGCAGCGTGACGCCAAACGCCGACGAGAAGGAAACGAGCTGCCGCGCGTCGCGATCCCGCACCATCGACAGACCGCTCGCGTCGACCACGAGCCCGGAGCCGGAACGGGAGCGACCGCGCCCGCGACGTCGCATCAGCACGGCGGCCACGGTGGTTGCGGCGATGACGAAGACGAGACTGAGAGCACCGATCAGGGCGAGAGGCTCTCGGATGACGAAGGGAAGGGCGACGCCGACGGTGAGGGAGAAGCTGGCGACGAGGACCACGGAGGGGAGGCGCAAGGCGGGTCCCTGAAGGGATGCGGCGGGACGGGGCAGCAGGGAGAACCTGGCTGCCTGGGCTGCGCTGGCACGCGGAGGGGTCGACACTGCCCTTGCCTCCTCACCCCAGTGTAGCGCGCGACGCCCCCAACGTCCGCGTCGTCGCGCGTGGGCCGGTTCCCTACCCCCCCCTGCCCTCTGGCGAGCGCGACTGCGCGAGTGTAGAGCATGCCCATGGAAAGCACCGCCTCGGAATCCGAGCGCGAGCCCCTGTCCGTGGCCGAGCTCGACCGCATCCTGCGCAACGCCGTCGAAGGCGCAACCGTCGGGACCTGGGTGCAGGGTGAGATCAGCAGCTTCAAACGCGCCACGAGCGGACATGCGTACTTCACGTTGAAAGACGAACGCGAGGAGGCGGTGATCGAAGCCGTGGCCTACCGCGACAGCGCAATGCGCGCCCGAACCCTGCTGGTCGAGGGGGCTCGCGTGCTGGTGCGCGGGCGCGCCACGGTGTGGGCCCCGCGGGGACGTCTGCAGCTCGTGGTCGAGTCCGTGCGCCCAGCCGGTCGCGGCGCCCTGCTCGAAGCCCTCGAAAAGCTCAAGCAACGGCTCGCGGCCGAAGGCCTCTTCGACCCCGCCCGCAAAAAACGCGTCCCCTGCTCGGCACGCTTCATCGGGGTCGTCACCAGCGCGAGCGGCGCCGTCATCCACGACATCATCCGCGTGGCCGCGCGCCGCGGTCGCGTGCGTATCCTGCTCGCACCCGCCCAGGTCCAGGGCGACCTCGCCCCGGACTCCCTCGTCGCCGCGCTCGATCGGCTCGAAGCGGTGCGCGGCCTCGACGTCATCGTCATCGGACGGGGCGGGGGATCGTTCGAGGATCTGCTGGCCTTCCAGGATGAGCGGGTGGTTCGCAGGGTCGCAGCCTGCCGCGTGCCGATCGTGAGCGCGGTGGGGCACGAAATCGACGTGACCTTGACGGACCTGGCGGCGGATGCGCGGGCATCGACGCCGTCGCAGGCCGCGGAGATGGTGGTCGCCGACGAGCAGGCCCAGCAGCAGCAGCTCGACCAGTACCGGGGACGGCTTGCGCGTGTGATGCGCGCCCGGATTGCGGAGGATCGGGGCGCGCTGGATCGGTTGGTGCTCGGTTTGGGGGACGGTCGGAGGTTGGTGGCGGATCGCCAGCAGCGGCTCGACGAGCTCGAAGGGCGCCTGCGGGAGGCGGCGCGGGAGTTGTTGCGACGGCACCGGAGCGGATTGGACCGGTGGGAGAGACGCCTGGTGGCGCGTCATCCCCGGGCGGTGCTCGAGCATGCGCGGGGGGATCTGGGTTCGCTGCGGGTGGGGCTGCAGGCGGCGATGCGGGCGGACCTGGAGCGACGCAAGGCGTTGGTTGGGGATCGGCTGGGAAAGTTGGGCGTGCTGTCGCCGTTGGCAGTGCTGGGGCGGGGCTACGCGATTGTGACCGGGGCGGACGGGCGAGCGCTTCGTGACGCGGCCGATGCCCGGGAGGGGGACCGGGTCGGGGTGCGGCTGAGTCGGGGGAGGCTGCTGGCGGAGGTGGTGGAGCGTCAGGAGGGGTGCGGAAACGCGACGCTTCAGGGGGATGGGGGGAGTTGACGACAAAAGGCGAGGGAACGCCCCCTGCCGGCGGGGAGACGTGCTAAGGGCGAAGGCCCGACTCCGACGCAGTGTCGGGTTGGGAGGTCCAGGGCACATCCGGCATCCAACGAGGGCTGCCGCGTTGCATGCACTCACTTGATCGGGAAGGGCGATACTGCGGATGTGGAGCAGGGGCGATGAGTGATTTCGTTTGGCCCGCCGTGCGGGTCGACGGTGACCTCGAGCGTGCTCGCCTCGAATGGGTTCACGCCAACGGCGCCGGCGCCTACGCATCATCGACCGTCGCCCGCTTGCACACTCGTCGGTATCACGGCCTGCTGGTTGCCGCGCTCGATCCTCCTCGCAAGCGTCATGTCGTGGTGTCGCATGTGGACGCGACGGTGCGGTCCGACGGTGTGGTGTCCACGCTCGCGACGCACCAGTTCCCGGGGGTGCCGCCCACCAGTGGTTTCCGCCTGCTGACGCACTTCGCGATGGATCCGTTGCCGCGCTGGACCTTCCGCGTCGCCGGCGGCGAGATCGAAAACACGATCGCCCTGGCCCGTGGGGCCAATGCCGTCGTCACCCGCTACACCTGGAACGGCCCCAAACCGATCTCCCTCGAGCTGCGACCGCTGCTTGCAATGCGCTCCTTCCACGAGCTGGTGCACGAGCACGGCGCCATGGTCCAGCGCGTCGAAATGCGGCAGAACGAAGTCTCCGTGAAACCGGTGCCGGCTCTGCCTCGCGTGGTCTTTCGTCACCGCGGCATCTTCGTCGGCTCACCCGACTGGTGGCGCCTGTTCGAATACCTCGCCGAGCAGACGCGCGGCCTCGACTTCCAGGAGGACTTGTGGACGCCGGGCGTGTTCCGTCACGACATGCAGCCCGGCCAGTCGGTCCACCTCGTGTGCGCCGTGGATCAGCCGCCGGAACGCAGCCCCGAGGAGGTCATGCAGGAGAGCGCCGACTGGCTTCGCTCCTGCGATCCCGGCCCCGACCGGCCTTGGTGTGTGCGTTCCCTGATGGTTGCGGCCGACGCGTTCCGCGCCGACCTCGCTCCGGTGCCGGGCATCGTCGCGGGCTACCCCTGGTTCGGCGTCTGGGGACGTCACGCCCTGGTCGCGCTCCCGGGGCTGTACCTGACGACGGGGAAGGTCGAGCAGGCCAGGCAGGTAGTCGCGGGGCTGATCCGTCACATCCGCGACGGTCTCGTGCCGAACCGACTCCCCGATGACGGGTCGCCGGCGGAGTACCACGCGGTGGACGCCACGCTGCTGCTGTTCGACACGGCGCGACGGCTGGCGGAGGCGAACGGGAGTGCGGAGCCTTTCTTGACCTCCACGCTGCTTCCTGCGCTCGCGGGGGTGTTCTCGGCGCTCATGGCGGGCACGCGAGACGGCATCCGTGTGACCGAGGAGGGCCTGCTCGCTGCGGGCGAGTTGGGGACGTCGTTGACGTGGATGGACGCGCGGGTCGGAGGGACGGCGGTCACCTCGCGCAGCGGATTGCCGATCGAGGTGCAGGGTCTGTGGACCCGGGCCTGCTCTTGCCTCGCGTGGCTCGCTGAGCTGGGCGGTGACCTGCAGCTCGCATCCCAGGCACGCGAAGCGTGCGATCGCGCGCGCGCGTCGTTTCGGACTCGCTTCTGGTGCGATCGGACCGGCTACCCGTACGACGTCGTCTCCGTGGAGTCGTCCGGAGAGGCGGCGTGGGCCGACGCGACGGTGCGCCCGAACGCGCTGCTGGCGCTCGCCGCGGATCCGGAGCTGTTCACGCTCGAGCAGGCGCGGACGGTGCTCGAGCGGGTGGAGCGGGAGCTGCTGACGACCGCGGGGATCCGCACGGTGTCGCCGCATGATCCGGCGTATCGGGGGCGGTACGCGGGCAACCTGGTGGATCGCGATGCTGCCTATCACCAGGGCACGGCGTGGCCGTACCTGGTGGGTGCCTATGCGCAGGCGGTGCGTCGCGCGTGGCCCGACGACGCCAACCGCCTCAGCGCGGTCCGTGCGCTGGTGGAAGGCGCGCTCGGGAACATCCTGGCTCTCGGCCAGGTCCCCGAGGTCGCCGACGGCGACGCGCCGCACCGTCCCAACGGATGCGTGGCGCACGCTGCGAGCGTGGGCGAGCTGCTGCGCGCCCTGGTCGAGGACCTGCGTCTCTGAGCTGCGAGCGAACCGCGCCCCCTCCGCGCGTGGGTCAGGTGCGCACGCGCCAGTTGCCCACGAAGGTTCGGCCCGTGTCGTCGCACGTGGGATCGGTTACGACGAGCTCGGGACGTCCGTTTCTGCAGTACACGATGGTGTTCTGGCGGAACACGCGGCCGAAGGAAATGGCCTCGTCGCGATCCATGCTGTGCACGAGCCAGGCGGGCTCGCGCCACACGCCTTCCGGCTCGTCTTCATAGCCGACCGCATGCTCCACGCGATACACGCCGAGGATGAGCAGATCCCGCAGCACCTGGTGCCGGGCGTCGTTGACCCGTTTGGGCAGCAGCATCGATCGCGGGTTGTAGGCCGTGAGAATGGCGAACGGACGCTGCAACAGTTCGGGCAGCATGCTCGGATCGGTCGCGATGTCGCCGTCGAGCGACACGCGCAAAAGCCCCGCGTTGGTGGGCAGCTCGTAGATGGTCGACAGATAGGATCGGAGCAGGTTCTGGTCCATGGAGGGCGCACAGCATCCCCCGAGGCGAGGCCGGGATCAACCCGCCCCTTGACGCGCTCGTTGGGCGGTGGCCAGTTGTGCGTTCCCGTGGTGTCCAGATCCAAGGTCAGCCCAGAGGTCGCTGTGGAGCCGCGCCCCTTTCTCAAGTGGGTCGGCGGCAAACGTCAGCTCGTCGAAACCCTGCTCGACCACGTGCCCGGGCTCGGCAAGCACACCTACCACGAGCCCTTCGTCGGCGGCGGCGCGCTGTTCTTCGCCCTGCGCCCCGCCAAGGCCGTCTTGTCCGACGACAACGCGCGTCTGGTGCGGACCTACGTGGGCGTGCGCGACCATGTCGACGCCGTGGTGAAGCTGCTGCGCAGCTACCCTCACGATCCGGCGTTCTTCCAGAAGATGCGCGAGCGCGACATCGACTCGGCGGACGACGCGCACGTGGCGGCGTGGATGATCTATCTGAACAAGACGGGCTATAACGGCCTGTACCGGGTCAACAGCCGCAACGTGTTCAACGTGCCGTTCGGACGCTACGCGAACCCGACGATCTGCGACGAGCCGAACCTGCGGGCGTGCTCGGCGGCGCTGCAGGGGGTGGAGATCCTGCGCGACGACTTCACGAGCGTGCTCGAGCGCGCGCACAAGGGGGACTTCGTGTACTTCGATCCGCCCTACGTGCCGCTGTCCGCGACCTCGTACTTCACGGGCTACACGGCCGACGGCTTCGGTCCCGAGCGTCAGGTGCACCTGCGCGACGTCGCCCTGAAGCTCAAGGGCAAGGGCGTCCACGTGCTGCTGTCGAACTCCTCGGCGGGCTTCGTGCGCGAGATCTACTCCCAGGGCTTCGAGCTCGAAGAGGTGCACGCGGCCCGCAACGTCAACTGCCGGGGCGACGGGCGCGGAAGAATCCTCGAGCTCGTGATGTGGTGAGGCGATGGCGGGCAGGGCTGCTGCGGTCGCGTCCGGAGACGCGCTGGTCAAGGATGTCGCGGCCCTCGGCCGCTCCCTCGGGCTGCTCGCCCGCGAGCAGTTCCGCGCAGGCCGCAGAATCTGGGGTGCAGAACGTCGCATCGACGTCATCCTCACCGACCCGGTCTCGCGCAAGCGCCTCGGCGTCGAGTGCAAGTACCAGGGAACCGCCGGCAGCGCCGAGGAGAAGATCCCCACCACGCTGCAGGACATCGCGGCGTGGCCGATCCCGGGCATCGTGGTGTTCGCCGGCGACGGCTTCAGCCCGAACATGAGGTCGTTCCTCATCGGCTCGGGCAAGGCGGTGCAGCTCGAGGACCTCGAGCCCTGGCTGCGCCTGTTCTTCGGAATGGATCTCGACGGAGCTTGAGCACGCGCCGGTGTATGCTCGCGCCATGACCGTTCGGCTGCGACCTCTCGCCAGCGTGATCGCGCTCCTCGCAATCGGATGCGGGGGCGCGTCCGATCAGGCCGCTCGCGCCCGACACGCGCGGGAGTTCGATTGTTCGTCCCACGATGTGTCCGTCACCCCCCAGGGCGATCTGTGGAGCGCCAAGGGCTGCGGACACGAAGCCACCTACGAGTGCACCCGGGATGCGATGGAGACGCGCTGCGTGATGGTGACCAAGGACGGCAAGGAGCGCTGACCGCGCGGCGTCGGCTCGAAGCGCACCAAAGAGAAACGGCGGCATGCCATCGCACACCGCCGCTCCTGTCGGGGCGCGACTCACGCGCCCGTGTCGCCGATCGACTACCAGCGATCGCCGCGATCGCCACGACGGCTTCCACCGCCGCCGCTGCGTCCACGGCCGCCGCCGCTGCGTCCACCGCCGCCGCCGCCGCCGCCACCGCCGCCGCCGCCGCCGAAGCCGCCGCCGCCACCGCCGCCGCCACGGCCGCCGCCGAAGCCGCCGCCGCCGCCGCCGCCCGGCGTGCGCTCACGCGCCTCGTTCACCGTCAGCGTGCGACCGTCGAGCTCCTTGCCATGGAGCTCCTGGATCGCCTTCTGCGCCTCGGCGTCGGTCGCCATCTCGACGAACCCGAAGCCACGGGGCTGGCCGGTCATGCGGTCCGTGATCAGCTGCGCTGTCAGGACCTCGCCGACTGCCGCGAACGTCGCACGCAGCTCGGACTCAGTGGTGTTGTACGAAAGGTTGCCTACATAGAGACGGTTGCCCATGGCTCTCTCACCGGACGTTCGGCGCGCGTCGAACCCTTACCCACGAGGCATGACGGCGCGCCGGGGCGCCCCCTCGAAGACCGTCCCACCGATGGGATCAGTCATCCACCGATCGCGAACGTCGAGCGAGTCCCTGCCGGCAACTGCAACGAGCGGCTCTTGGGCCGAATCGAGCTTGACTAGGGATCGGATCAAACGAGGCTCCTGCGGATAGCGTCAGCAACATGACCTGATCCGTGAGGAAACGCAAGCAAGACGATGCGCTCGCCCGACCCATGCCCGGGCCTGCACCCGACCCTGTTCATCGGAGCAGTCCCGGCGGAGGCCAGCTATCGACGGGTCTTGCGTCCCCGACGCCCTTTCGAGTGCCGGGTCGTGGAACGCTTCTCCGGCGCATCGGGCGCTTGCGTCGCGCTCCCCGGCGGCGCCGCGGGCCCTGACGACATCGCCGGTGACGGCGTGGTCCCGCGATCCTCGGTGGGACCGTCGGGCCAATCCTTCGCACACCGGAACCCGCTCATGATCAACCGGAACCGCCCGGGATGGTGCACCCGGTTCGAGCTGCGCAACCCGAACGCGTCGTAGTTGAACGCCCCCCCACGCAGCCCGTGCTCGCACTCGTCCGGAATCGGGTTCGACCCCGTGAACCCCTCCTGGTTCGCGTGCTTCAGCTCCTTGAGCGTCGCCATGATCTCGTCACACGTCCCCACCTGCCCCTGCGCCGCCCCGGGCCGGCGATACGCATACGGATCGTACATGTCCGCCAGCCACTCCCACACGTTCCCCGCCAGGTCCTGATGCCCGTAGGGCCCGGCCCCTTTCGGGTGCGTGCCCACCTCTTCCGTGATCGACGACGCGAACACCGCGTGCTCGCGTGTCGGCTGCTCGTTGCCCCACGGGTACCTGCGCCCGTCGGACCCTCGCGCTGCCCGTTCCCACTCGGCCTCCGTGGGCAACCGCTTGCTCACCCACTTGCAGTACGCCGCCGAATCGGCCTGCGAAATGCTGCTGATCGGACGCTTCGGCGTACGAAACTTCTCGTCCTTGCCGAACTTGTTCGCCTCCGACGACCCCGGAAAGTGCTTGCGACACACCCCCGCGTCCACGCACTTGAAGTACGCCTCGTTCGTCACCTCGGTCTTGTCGAGCAGAAACGGCTTCAGCGTCACCGCGTGCACCGGCCATTCGTCTTTCTGCGACCCGCGCCCCTCGTACCCCATCTGGAACGTGCCCCCGGGAACCCCGAGCATGTCCTGTGGAATCACGGTCGCGCTCGGCCCCGCCTCCACCGCTGCATCCGGTTCCGGGACGCCGGCGTCGGGAGTCGCGGAAGCGCTCGACGGTGGCAGCGCAGGCGCAGCGCTCGCCGAAGCGGACGTCGTGGGCGAAGGGGCCGAAGCCTCGGGTGCGCGGGGAGTCGAGTTCGAGCAAGCCCCGGCGGCTGCGACCAGGGTGAGGATCAGCAAGGGGCGGCCAGCGACCATGGCGGCAAGGTGTACGCCGCGGCCACGGCCTGGTCCAGTTTGCGGGCAGGCTCTCAGGGGTGCCGCCTTGACCCTGGCCCCTGCGCTTCCTAGTGTACTGCCCTTCGTCATTTCCAACGCGGCCTTGCCTCTGCCGCCGGGAGTTACGTGTCATGGCATCGAACAACGTGCTGTCCTTCAGCGACCAGAACTTCGACGCGGAAGTGCTCAAGTCCGACACGCCGGTCCTCGTGGACTTCACCGCCACCTGGTGCGGCCCCTGCAAAATGCTCTCTCCCATCGTCGAGAAGCTCGCCGACGAGCTCGCCGGCAAGGTCAAGGTCGGCAAGCTCGACATCGACAATGCCCCCGAAATCACCGCCAAGTATGGCGTCCGCGGCGTCCCCACCGTCATGGTCTTCAAAGGCGGCCAGAAGGTCGCTCAGCATGTCGGCCTCACCACCCGTGAGGCACTCCTCAAGCTCGTCCAAGGCTGAAGCCCTCTCGCGGACGTGATAGCCTGGGTCCTGCGATGGTGGTGGCCCAGGACTCGACCCTGCTCGCGCTGCGAGATCAGCTGATCGGGACCACGCTGGTGGGAACCAGCGGTGTGCCCTTTCATCTGCGCGAGCTGCTCGGCGAGGGCGGCCAGGGGTGGGTCTACAAAGCCAACTACGACGAGCCCGACGGCATGTGGGTCGTCGTGAAAATGCTGCGCCCCGACAGCGTCAACGACGAGACCATGATCCGGTTCCGTCGCGAGGCCGAGGTCCTGCGCATGCTCGGCGCGCAGGCCACGCCCACTCCCAATGTCGTGCGCTTCTACGACCACGGCTCCACCACCGTGGACACCGGCCCAGGCCGCGAGCCGGTCCAAATGCCTTTCACCGTCCTCGAGTACGTCGATGGTGTCACCCTCGCGAGTGTGCTCGACGGCCCCCCTCGCTGCAGCCTGCCGGCCGAGCGGGTGCGCCGCATCCTGCGACAGGTGGTCCGCGCCCTCGAGACGGTCCACGCTCACAGGGTCGTTCACAGGGATCTCAAGCCCTCCAACATCCTGCTCACCATGCAGGGGCTGACCGAGCTCGCCAAGGTCACCGACTTCGGCCTCGTCAAGCTCGTCGACTTCAAGCTCACCCAGACCGCAACCGTCGCCGGCGCCAGCCTCGGCTACGCCCCTCCCGAACAGTACGAGCAGGGCAACGAGCGCGTCTCCGCGCGCACCGACGTCTTCAGCCTCGCCACGATCCTGTTCGAGGCCCTCGCCGCCCGCCCCGCCTTCCCTTATGCCGATGGCGAGAACCCTCTGCGCGTCATCTCCCGTCAGCTCACCGGGCCGCGCCCATCCCTCGCACGCGACGCCGTCCAGCTCTCGCCCGAGCTGCTCGGACAGAACGCCTTCCTCCAGGATCTCGATCGCGAGCTCGAGCGCGCGTTGCAGGCCGACCCGGAACGACGCCACCCCACGGTGCGCGAGTTCTGGAACCGCATCGAGCCGATCCTCAAGGCCGCGGTCGCCAAGGCTGGTCCCGCCGCCAGAACTCCGCCCTCCACCGGCGTCGGTCCGTCAGGCCTCGCCCCCAACGCGCGCACCGACGTCAACCGCTGGTCCGTGATCGGGTTCTCCACCCGTCCCCCCATCGAGCTGTCGCGCCCCGTCGCACGCGTGCTCGCGCCTGCCGGCACCCGCACCCTGCGCAGCGCGCTCGTGGGCGGCGACGGCACCATGATGGCGGTCGGTCCCGCGGGCTTCGGCCGTTGGGACGGCGCGAGCTGGAGCGATCTCCCCGCCCCGCCCGGCGTGGAACCGCGCGCGGTCCGAGGCATCACCCGCACCCACGACAGCCAGATCGTCGTGTTCGGCGACCGCGGGTTGGCGTCGATCCTCACGCCCCAAGGAATGGCCGAGCCCTTGGGCTCGCCGATGCCCGACCTGTGCTTCCACGGCGCGCTGTGTGACCCCTCCGGCGTCGTCACCCTCGTCGGCGAACGCCTCTCACGCGAAGCGGGTGTCGTCGTCCAGCTCGCTCGCGGCGAGCCCCCGCGCATCCGCTTCGTGGAATGGACCCCGCGCCTGCGCGCCATCGCGTTGCTCGCTTCCGGTGTCGTGATCGCCTGTGGAGACGCCGGCGCGCTGGTGCGCGTCGCCCTGCCGGAGCTCACGCCCATCCCCTGGGAGTGCACCGGCCACCTGCACGCAATCGCCCCGCGCCCCGACGGCGGTGCGTCGATCGTCGGCTCCGGTGGCCACGCGCTCTCGCTCTCGCAGCAACTGTCCGTGCAGCTCGAGGCCGTGCAGACCACGCGCGATCTGTTCGCGGTCGATCTCGGTGTCGACGGAGCGATGTGGTGCGCGGGAGCCGCGGGTCGCGTGATGCGCAGGGTGCGCGGGGTCTGGGAGCGGATTCCGGTGGACGCGTCGGTGACCAGCCGGTTCACGGAAATCGGACCGACCAACGACGGCGTGCTGGTGGTGGGCGATTCGTCGGTGTGGGGTACGCTGCTGCGCAACGATGAGACGCTGCCGGGGCAGTTGGACGCGTTGGGGTTGGTCTGCGGTGGGCGGCAG
>JAKLDZ010000120.1 GCA_022703255.1 Myxococcota bacterium
TGAGCCAGTTCCAGACCCATGCCGTGCGCCGCTGCGTGGCAGGCTTCGAGGCCATGGTCACCTCGCCCAGGCTGGAGGCGGTCTACGACGGCCGGACGCAGCCGACGGCCATCGCCTCGATTCTCGCGATGGCGCGGCGGTTCACGGACTTGCGCGTACCCAGCCCCGAGGTCCCGAGGCCGAAGATGAGCGCGGTCATGGACCAGTTGGGACAAGAGACCGATTCCCCGCAGGCGCTTCCGGTGTATCGGCTCTTGATTGCCGCGCTCGGATTCTATCCTCCCGGCACCTATGTGGAGCTCGACACCGGCGAGGTCGCGATCGTCACCGGCATCCCCTTGGCCCCACTCGAGTTCTCTCGTCCCCCCGTGCGCGTCGTGGCCGGAGCCAACCTGCAGCCTCTGCCCAAGGCCGTCGAGCTCGACCTCGCGCGGCTTCCACCGGGTTCTCCCCCCAGAACCATCGCGCGGCCCGTGATGGTCAAGGGGATGAGAGACGACTGAGCTCGTCGCGGTGCGCTCGACTCCCCGCACGCCGGGCGCACCCCCCTCCCAGCCGTCGCCCACAATCCGAATCGACTCCCATCCTTCACCGGAACGGATGCCCGGTCCCGTGCAGCAACCCCGCGGACAGCTCCATCGCCCTGCGCACAACCCCTGCGTCGAAGCAAATGCCGCGCAGGAACACCGAGACCCCCTCCGGTGCGCTCACGACTGCCTCGCACGACGGGATCTTCGCGGCCTCTTCCCACACCGCAGCCGCATCCCATTTCTCTGCGTCACCGCTCGCGACCACCCCGTCACACACCCGCCTTGCCTCCACCTCGCCCGCCTCGTCGGAGGGGAGAAACTCGCCTTCCAACCCCGACACCAGCACAGCGCAGGGAGCAACCTCCCGCGGCTCGCACAGACAACGCACCCGCGTGAAGATCGGCCCCCGCGCCCCTCCGGCGAGTCCGGTGCGCTGCACGACGTCGATCGAATGAGCGACCCCCTTGATCTCTAGTCGAATGGCCGGAAGCTGATCGTGGCGCAGGGGCCCCGGCGGAAGCCGAGTGCCCAGCTCCGCTGCGAGCCGCCGCCACGCAACGCCGATGAGCCCACTCCCATGGACCAGCGCCGAGACTGCCCCGCGCGCGGCTTCCCAATCACCCTGCGGTGCCTCCACCTGCGCGAGACCGTTGACGATGCGTGCCGTGCCGCGCGGACAGCCCTTGATCGCGGCGACAACCGGCCCGCGGAGCCAGACTCGCGCCAGATCGCGATCGTTGGTTTCGACGGACCACGACCGATCGAACTCCGGATCGCCCGTGCACAAGCTCTTGCCGCCAGGTCTATGCCGGATCGTCATGTCGAAGGTCCCGGCGCCCTCGCAGGTCGCGATGCTCCGAAACCATCCTCGACGGTCCGTACCCAGCGTCTGCACCGGCACCGGGCTGGACACGAGGACGGCATCGTCGCTCTCCATGCCGCCGTCGTCGGTCTTGGCCCCTTCGACCTCCAACGGCGGGGGACTTCGCAGGAACGGGAGTGCATGGACGTCGGCCTTCTTGAACCACCTCGACACTCCCCACAACAAGGGCAGCACTCCGAGCCCCGCGACCGCGGGTGCTGCGGCCACCCCGACTGCCGCGATCGCGATCCCCGCTGCGGCCATGACGACTGCATGCCTCTTGTTTCCCCGATGTTTCTCGGCCGTCTGGACTGCCCATTCGGCTTCTTCTTCGTAGAGGCCAATCTCCATCAAGGCAGATTTCACCTGGCCGCGCGGCTCGGAAGAGAGCCGATCGACGGCGATGCGAACAGCCGCAGCGCGGTCCAAAGGAGCCCTGTCGACCGCCGCGAGGGCCTTCGACTTCCCTTCGGGTCCAGGCGAATCGCCAGGCTCTCGCGTGAGCTCGTCGCTATTCGGTTCCGAGGGGGAGACAGCATCCCCCGATTCTTCGTGTGCCATGGGGCGGCGAGTCTATCTCAACCGGGTGTCGAGCGCGGCGGATCCTGGACGGCTGCGCGCTTCAGGACAACCCAACCGCCTCTAGGGTGTGGACTTCGCCGAGCTGCCAACATCGAGGAGGGCCCGGACCGTCGTTGCGAGCGCCCGCATCGTGTAGGGCTTCGCCACGATCGGGCAGCCCTCGTCGTTGAGCCCTTGCTGACCCATCACGTCGCTCGAGTGGCCGGAGGCGAACAGCACCCTCATGCCGGGGCGCGACTTCGACAACCGTTCGGCCAGCTCCCAGCCGTTCATCCCGGGCATGACGACATCGGTCAGCAGGAGGTCGATCACCCCCGGGTGATGGGCCGACACCTGCAACGCTTCGGCGCCACTGGATGCGCAGAATACGGTGTATCCAAGGCGTTCCAGGATGCGTTTGCCTGCGTCGCGAACCAGGAGTTCGTCTTCGACCAGGAGTATCGTCTCCGTCCCACCGACCGGCCCTCCCCGGGCCACCATCACCGCCTCTCGCATCGGAGTCGCAGCTACCGCCGGAAGACGGACCCGGAAGGTGGTTCCGCAGTCCGGCTTCGACTCGACATCGACGATGCCGCCCGCCTGACTCACCGTGCCGTAAATCGAGGAGAGCCCCAGCCCCGTCCCTCCGCCGGGTGGCTTCGTCGTGAAGAACGGCTCGAACAGATGCGCCTGAACCTCCGGGCTCATGCCGTGTCCGTTGTCGGAGACCACGATCATCACGTACGGTCCGGGCCGCACCCCGGGGTGCGTGCGACAGAAGCCGTCGTCGAGCTCCTCGTTCGCCGTCTCGATCGCGACCGTTCCACCCGCCGGCATCGCGTCGCGCGCGTTGAGCGCGAGGTTCACCAACACCTGCTCGAACTGCCCCGGATCCACCTTGACCGCCCCGAGCCCCGGCGCCAGCGAGGTGCTCAGGTGCACGCCCTCGCCGAGCAGACGGCCAAGCATCCGCTCGCTCGCCAGGATGAGAGCGTTGAGATCGACGACCTGCGGCGAGATCTCCTGCATGCGCGAGAACGCCAGGAGCTGGCGCGTCAGGGAGGCTGCACTCTCGGCCGAGTGCACGGCGTCGGCGAGAAGCGGGTGCAGCACGGAGACCTCCGGAATGTCGGGCAGCGCGAGCGAAAGGTTCCCCGTGATCCCCGTGAGCAGGTTGTTGAAGTCGTGCGCAATGCCGCCCGCGAGCCTCCCCAACGCCTCCATCTTCGTGCGCTGCAACACCTGCTCGGCAAGACGCTTGCGCTCCGTCACGTCGTGCGCGATCGCCCCGAACCGATAGCCCGCTTCGGTCGGCACGGAGTAGACGAGCTGCTCCACCCAGCCTACCTTTCCGCTCCGCAAGCGATACCTGTACTCGCCCACCCCTTCGAAGGCGGGCTTGCCGGATCGCAACGCCTCCGCAATGCGCGCAGAACGAACCCCGTGGGTCCCCGGGGACCGAGCGTCGTCCACCACCATGCTCTGCAGCACCTCGACGTACGGCTGTCCCAACACCTGCTCCCGCTTCAGTCCCGTCAGCTCCTCCGACGCGCGATTGAACTCCAGCACTCGCCCGTTCTCGTCGATCAGCACCACCGACATCAGGCTCTGCTCCACGACCATCCGGTACAGGTCCCGCAGCTCGCGCAGCGCTCTCTCCATCGCCTTGCGCCCGCTGACGTCCCGAACCGTGAGCAGGAAGCGGACGCCGTGATCGTCGTCGCTCGGCTCGAGGCTCGCGAGCGTCAGCTCGACTGGAACCCTCCCGCCGTCGACGGCAACCTGCGTCGATTCCACAGTGCACCGCGCCCGCTCAACGGCTCCGGCCCGGAGCGCAGGCCACGGAAATGCGTTCGGCTCGGTGCCGATCAGCTCGGTCAGGCAGCGGCCGACCGCTTCGCTCCGCGGAATCCGGTACAACGCCGCGGCCCGGCCGTTCCACTCCACAACCCGACCGTCCGCATCGAGGAGCACGCACGCATCTTCCAGTGCCTCGATCAAGCGTCGCCCCGTCCCCTTCCCCTCCGCCATTCCAACACGATACCACGAGCGGGTCCGCGAGTCCCCGAGCCTTCGCTCGTCCGCGCGGGCAAGTCCGCGAGCCCCTCCGGCATCGCAGAATCAGCGTCGCCACCGTGCAGCATCGCCGCTTTCGCGGAACGCCGCATTGCCGCATACTGGGCCGCATGGCTGACCCTGTCCGCAGGCGTGGGACCTACGAGGATGTGTTGCGCGCACCCGAGTTCCTGCTGGCCGAGGTAGCAGACTGCGAGATGTACCTTCGCCCGAGGCCGACGATCGACGCCGCCCGGGCGCGCACCCGGCTCGGAGTGCTGCTGGGGACGGCGTACGATCTGGGCCGCGGCGGACCGGGTGGCTGGGTGCTGCTCGACGAGCCGGAGCTGCACCTGGGACTGCGACCTGACGTGGTCGTGCCGGACCTCGCAGGATGGCGCAGGGCGCGCATGCCGAAGCTCCCGTCCACGCCCCACCTGACGCTCGCTCCGGACTGGGTCTGCCAGGTCGTTTCGGCGGACTCGGCGAACTTCGATCGTGGAACGAAGCAACGCGTCTACGCACGCGAGGGCGTGGAGCTCGCGTGGTTCGTGGACCCGGCTCGGCAGCTTCTCGAAGTCGTTCGATTGGGGGTGGGCGACGAAGTCGCTATCGCGACCTTCCGGGAGAACGAGGTGGTGTGCGCCGAGCCGTTCGAGTCGATCGAGGTTGAGCTTGGAGCGCTGTGGGAACGCTGACGGGGGCGCGCGTTGGGAGGGTGCGGGGGGGGTGTCGCAAAACTCAACGCTGATGCAATGACGATCGATCCCCGGGTGAGCGGAGGGAAGCGTTCGAGCGCAGGGACCCGATGCGCAGCCGGGGGGAAGGACGAGTGGAGGCAATGGCAGCGGGATTGCAGAGAGCGAGCTGCCCCATTGGGCGACGGTGCGGGAGATGAAGAAGGGTTTGCCCATTCGTTGGAAGCTTCTGTTGCTCGCCGGGATTCCGGTGCTCGGGGCAATCCTGCTGTCCATCCCGTTGATTCGGGGAGTGCATGAGGACGCACGCAAGGCGAGAGCGCTTGGCTCGGTGGAGAACCTGGCGAAGCTCAACGCGACGATGGGAGTGGTGATCCACGAGCTGCAGCTCGAGCGAGCGTGGGTGGCCGCGACGATGGGGCGCAATGCCGCCCTGCGCGGGGAGGGAGAGCTGACCGCGCAAGAGTCCGAGTCGCGACGGAGAAGCCTCGAGCAGGCGCGAGCGGCGGCGCAGGTGCAGTCACGCGCCACCGATGAAGCGATCCGCACGTTGGGGACATTTCTCGGGGGCCTCGACGAGACGGACCTGCCACCCCGGCTCGCGCTGCACCTGGGCAGTGCGAGGAAGGGTCTCGCCGGGCTCGGCGCGCTTCGCAAGGCGATGGAGGACCCCAAACAGGACCTGGCGTCCGAGGTCGAGAAGTACGGGGTCGCAACGACCTCGTTGATTGCGGCGACCGCAGCCCTCAACGAGATGACCGATGACGGCGAGCTGTTGCGGACGATCACGGTGCTGGTGGCGCTGCTCCAGGAGAAGGAGGCGGCGAGCGTGGAGCACGCGATTCTCGCGTACGTCTTCAGCGCCGGCGAGTTCCCCCCGGGAACCTACCGAACCCTGGTCACGCGCATCACGGAGCAGGAAGCTCACGCCGAGTTCGTGCGTACCCTGGCATCGACCGAGCAGCTCCGTTGGTACGAGACGACGCAGCAAGGGACCGCCTCGAGTGAGGCCCGCACGATGCGCGATACCGCAATCAAGGCGGTCGAAGAGGAGCTGCGCGTCGACCCCGCGCGCTGGTTCGATGCACAAAGAACTCACGTCGAAGCGTTCAGCACGACGGCCAACAACCTCAACGAACGCGTCAAGTCCGCGGCAATGGCGAAGGCGGCCCAGGGCCGCGCCAACATCCTGCTCAGCGTCGGACTCACGTCAACGGTGCTGCTGGCCAGCGTGCTGATGGCTTGGCTCATCGCGCGAGGGATCTCCCGAAACGTCTTCCTGCTCACCGCGGCGACCGAGCGAGTTGCGCAGGGCGATCTCGAGACGCGGGTGAAGATCGAGTCGGGCGACGAGCTGGGGCGCCTGGGCAGCGGGTTCAACAAGATGATCGCGGACATCGCCGCCGCCCGGATCGCCCTGGAGGAGAAGTCCCGAATGGCCCGTGAGCTCGAGATCGCTGCGTCGATCCAGCGCGCGGTCCTGCCGCCGGATCCCCGGCACAGGGACTTCGAGTTCTCGGGCAGGATGCTTCCTGCCGACGAGGTCGGCGGGGACTTCTACGACGTGCTGACGCGCGAAGGTTCGACCGACCTGTGGTTGGCCGTCGGTGACGTGTCCAACCACGGCCTCGAAGCCGGGCTCGTCATGCTGATGGCGCAGGCGGCGATCGCCTCGCACTTCGAGGCGCTGCCCGGGGCCGCGCCGGACGACGTGATCCGGCGGGTGAACCGCGTGCTTCGGGAGAACATCGTGCAGCGTCGCAAGGACGAGAAGTACCTCACGGCTCAGGTCTGGACCTACGCGGGAGAAGGAGTCTTCCGATGCGCCGGCGCGCACACCTGGCCGATCGTCTGGCGAGCCGCGACGGGCAAGTGCGAGGTGCTGGAGACGACGGGCCCGTGGCTCGGGATCGTGCCGGAGATCGGGAGTGCGCCGGTGACGGAGTTGAAGCTGGAGCATGGCGACGTGCTCTGTCTGTATTCGGACGGGTTGACCGAGTCCCGGGACGCCCGGGGGGAGTTGTTCGACACGGCGGGGTTGACGCAAGCCCTGGAGAAGGCTGCCGGTGAGCACGCGTCGGTCGATGCCATGGCAGACTCCCTGATCGAGGCGGTGAGCGCGTATGCGGTAGCGCGCGAAGACGACTGGACAGTGCTTCTCGTCCGGCGTCCGGGGGCCACCGCGCGGGCATAGAGGGTACGCGGACGGACACGGAGCGAGGACGAGCAGGACACACGACGAGGTGACGAGGGAAGCATGCCTGACGCAATTCAAGTCAACGATGAGAAGAGGATCGTCCACATACGGCTGCGACCACTCTGGGCATACGTCGACGGAATCCGCGAGTTCGCGCGGTTCTTCTGCTCGACGACCTTCGACGAGGGCGTAGCGGATCGGGCGCAGTTGGTCATCCACGAGATGCTCGAGAACGCAGTGAAGTACTCTTCGCGGGAATCCGATGAAGTGGAGCTCGCGATTCGGAGTGACGGGGGAAGCATCGACATCACGGTCGCGAACCAGCCGACCCCGGATTCCCTCGAGTTGCTCCGTTCGGAGTTCGCGTCGCTTTCGGAGCGCGACGCCGAGACGGCGTACGTGGAGGCCATGAGCCGGGCGACGCAGTTGCCGTCCGGAGTAAGCCGGCTCGGGTTGGCGCGCATCCGCTTCGAAGGGCGTTTCGAGCTGAGCCTGACCGAGGAGAAGGACGGTCGCATCCGTGTGACCGCGAGTGGGAAGATATGAGCACCAACGGAATCGCATCCATCGGGACTTTCGAGGCCGACAACCTGCGCATCGTGGCGGAGTCTCCCAACAAGGTCGTCATGTCGGGAACGATCACGGCCCGCGAGCCCATGAAGACCGTCCAGCCCTTCATCGAGAAGATCCACGCCGCAGCGATCGGGGCGGGGATCAAGGAGCTGACGGTGGACATCCGCTCGTTGACCTTCGTCAACTCTTCGGCGATCCGCGTTCTCATCAACTGGGTCATGCTGGTCAAGGGGGAGAGCGGGCCGAGGCGGTACAAGCTGCAGTTCGTGACCTCCAGGGCCGTTACGTGGCAACGGACGAGCCTGCCGACGCTTCAGTCGTTGGCGCCCGACGTAGTGGTCCTCTCGTCGTAGGGGCCGGGTCCCGGGATCGGATCGAAGGGCGCTGTCCTCGCGGGCGCCCGGCCGACTCCGGCGGAACAGAGAACAGGGGCGGCGTGGACCATCCGCGCTGCGGCGGAACCGATCGGCGCCCAACGGCGCGTGGACGCATGGTATCGTGGCACGGGTTGCCCGCGGGGGCACCCGGGGACCGTGGGGCGCGTGCCGCCGCGGTCTCTTCCGGGCCTGCTCTGCCGGCCCAAGCCACCTTGGATTCTCACGGGCCATGCGTCTGCTGATCATCGACGACGAGGTGTCGCTGCGCGAGAACGTCGCTCGGTACTTCACGCTCAAGGGGTACGAGGTGGCGCAAGCGGGCGATGGGGAATCGGGGCTCGCCTCGCTTCGCGCTCAGGCGGCCGACGTGGTGCTGCTCGACCTGCGGCTTCCGGATCGCAGTGGGCTCGAGGTGCTGGAGGCGATCAAGCAGCAGAGCCCGGCGACGGGGGTGATCATGCTCACGGGCTACGGCGACGTCGAGGTTGCCGTGCAGGCCCTGCAGATGCGAGCGGATCACTTCCTGCTCAAGCCAACGAAGTTGGAGGCACTGGATGCGGTGATCGCGCGGGTCGCTGCGAACTACGCGCGACAGACGGCACTGGACTACCTGCAGTCGCGGACGGCGCCGACATGCGGGGGAGACAACCGTTATGTGCTGCCGAACGGGCTGCTCGAGCAGGTACGGCTGCTGGCAGGGAGTCCCGGGACGACGGTGTTGCTGCAGGGAGAGACGGGAACGGGCAAGGGGATGGTCGCCTCGTTGATCCACGATCTGGGTCCGCGACGCGGCGCGCCGTTCGTGGACTTGAACTGTGCGGGGCTGAGCGGCACGTTGCTGGAGAGCGACCTGTTCGGCCACGAGCGCGGCGCGTTCACCGACGCGAAGACGATGAAGCGCGGCCTGTTCGAGATTGCCGCGGGCGGGTCGGTGTTTCTCGACGAGATTGGAGAGATGCCGATCGACGTCCAGGCCAAGGTCCTCAAGGTGGTGGAGGAGCGCAAGTTCCGTCGGCTTGGGGGGACGGCATCGATCTCGGTGGACGTCCGGCTGATTTCGGCAACCAACACGGATCTTGCGAAAGCGGTGCAGGCTGGGAAGTTCAGGGCCGATCTCTACTACAGGCTGAGCGTCATGCCCTTGCTGCTGCCACCCTTGCGCAAGCGGACCGAGACGATTCCCGCGCTCGCGACGATGTTCGTCCGGGACCTTTCGCGGTCCGTCGGCAAGGCGATCGGCGGGGTGACCCCCGAGGCGTTGAACATGCTCCTGGCCTACGCCTGGCCCGGGAATATCCGGGAGCTGCGCAATGTGATCGAGAGAGCCGTGCTGTTGTGCAACGAGGCTCAGGTGCGGCCCGCGCATCTGCCCGAGAGCCTCCGCGGAGCTGCGCCCAGGAGGGCGTTGTCGTCGAACGACGATCTGCGGCTCGAATCGGTGGAAGCGCAGCACATCGAGCGAGTGCTGCAAGCGTACGACGGCAATCGGACGCGGGCGGCGGCGGCGCTTGGGATTCACCGGGTGACTCTGCTCCAGAAGCTGAAGAAGTACGGGCTGACGACTTGACCCCGGAGCAGGCGTCGACGCGGTGGCGGCACACCCGTTGCACCGTCCGGTTGCGATGGTCTCGCCCCGCTCTGCGACGCGCATCGCAGGTGTCCTGCTCGGCCGCCGCGGGGAGGAGCACGCTGCGGGCGCCGGAGACGCTTGCCGGCGCGCCGAGGCTGCGTCATGACGGGTTCGTTCCCGAAGACCACGAGGGTGGCGAACACTGCGGGAAGGAATGAGCCCATGGGCGCCCCGATCAGCCAATCGACGCGAGATGCACCGCAGGCCCTGCTGCAGCTGCGCGTGTCGGCTCATTGGCAGTCGATCGAGGCGTTCCGGCAGTTCCTCGAGGTCTATGCCCGCAACCGGTTCACCTCGCGCGTGGCCGAACGCATCGGCACAACCACCCAGGAGTTGCTCGAGAACGCCGCGAATTACTGCTCGATCACTGCCGACATCTCCTTCGAGCTCCGGCACCTTCCCGCCGCGCAGCGGCTGGAGATCCGCGTCAGCAACGAGTCGGTCCCATCCCGCATCACTGCGCTGACGCGCCGCATCTCGGAGTTGAAGTCGCGCGACCCGCAGGAGGTCTACCAGGACGCCCTGCGCAGCGTCTCGTCCCCCCTGTCCCTGCGCGCCATGCTCGGCCTCGCCCGGGTGCGCTGCGAGGCCGACATGGAGCTGGAGGCAACGGTCGACGGGAACAGGGTCACGGTGATTGCATCGGGTCGCGACTGATCCCCCGCGGCTCCCCCAATCCTGCACGATTCGCGGACGCACCGGGACGCGCGCCGAAACCGCAAGCGTTCGAAGCTCCCGCGGCGTCTCCCGACATACCCACAATCGGTGCTGTAGAATCAGACTGCTGCGTAATCCGACAAGCCTCCGCACGTGACGTGACCGGGGAATGACGTGCGCGGAGCGCGTGGATTCGAGCGGTATCGCGCTGGCATGACGCTGGCAGCGGCGCAGGGCCGGTCGCAGGAGCGCTTGTGCGCGTGGTTGCGCGCTGCGCTCACCGGACCCTCGCGAGCGCCATGAAGACAAGACCGAATCGACGAGCGGGAACGAGGAAGCTTCTCGGCGGGGTGTGGGCGCTGCTGGGCGTCGTGGCCGCCGTCACGCCGTATGGGTGCCTGTACGACGAGACGGATCGCTGCGGCACCTCGCAGACGTACGACGCGGAGCTCGAGCGGTGCGTGTGTGAGTCCGGCTTCGGACTCGTCGACAGGACGTGCGTGCCCTGCAGAGAGCACGAGGTCGGCACGCTGAGCGGTTGCGATTGCGCCGAAGGCTTCGCGCGCCCGTCGGAAGGCGCGGCGTGTCAGAAGGCCGAGACACTGGGCAAGGCCTGCGCAAGCGACACGGAGTGCAAGGATCCGAAGTACTCGGTGTGTCACTTGGAGGGCGCGGCGGGCTACTGCACCAGCGCGTGCGAGACGAGCGAGGACTGCGACCGGACCCTCAACTACGCGTGCGACTACTTCGGTGCGGTGGGCGTCTGCGAGAGGCCTCCGACGGGTGAGGGGCACGCATGCGCGACGAGCGCCGACTGTGCCGGATTCGAGGCGGACTACTGCGAAGCCTTCCGCGAGAAGAAGTGCCTCAGGCAAGGGTGCAAGCAGAACCCGTCGATCTGTCATGGGGACTGGGTCTGCTGCGACATCTCGGTGCTCGGAACGTCCCTTTGCATTCCCCCCGATGCGCTGGAGAGCGGCGCGTGCCCCGGCGGCGGCACCCTGATTCCACGAGGAGAGTGACGTGCTTCGACGAAAGACCGGATTGCGAGGCCTGGCAATCGTTGCGGCGGCGCTGTGGCCGCTGCCCTTGCTCGGGCAAACCGCCGCGCAACCGCAAGCGCCAGCCACGGCGACATCGGGGTCCAACGACACCCCCGCTCCCCCTGTCGAGTCGGCGCCCCCACCCTCGTCGGCCGCTTCGACACAGCTTCCCGCGGGTCTGCCGACCACCCGACGGGACTACATGAGAGAGGACAATCCCTGGGACACGACCGTGCCCTCGAGCCGGGCAGGAGCGGGCCCGCTCGCGGAGAGTGCGAGCTCGGTGGCCGCGGAGCCGGAGACCGAGGTGCCCACGGAGCCGGATGCGCCCGCGGAGGAGTCGGAGAGCCCGATTCGCATCTACGGCTTCTCGGACATGACCATTCGCCACCTGATCCTGCCGAAGGACAGCCCCTGGTTCACCTACCTCCCGAGAAACACCACCGGGCACGTGGGTAACCTCAACGTCTACTTCGACACGCAGATGGGCCCCAAGTGGCGAGCCTTGTCCGAGATCCGGTTCACCTACCTTCCCGACGGGGCGGCCTCGACCGCGGTGACCGACGGACTGATCGAACGGGGCACCAACCAGGCCGGAGACTACACGGAGTTCTCGCGCGCGACGAGCGTCGGAGGGATCATCATCGAGCGCGCGTACCTGCAATACATGCGGTTCTCCTGGCTGTCGATCAAGGCCGGGCAATGGCTGACCCCCTACGGCGTCTGGAACGTGGACCACGGATCGCCAACCGTGATCAGCGTCAGGAGCCCTTTCATCATCGGCGCGGAGCTTTTCCCCCGCCGGCAAGTGGGGTTGCTCGCCGAGGGCACGATCGACCTGGGCAAGGACTTCGAGCTCGGCTACGCGCTAGGCGTCTCCAACGGGCGCACCAACGACTTCAGCTTCTACGAGGACTTCGACGCCAACAAGGCGGTGACGCTCCGGTCGGCGATGACGTGGCGCGGCATGGGCGAGCTGACGGTGGGGGCGACGGCCTACAAGGGCCGGGCAACGCGAGCTTCGGAGGCGCTGTACTACGCGGGGACGGCGCTCAAGAGCAGGCAGCAGATCGAGAAGCAGTGGGACGAGGTGGCGTACGCGATCGACCTGCGCTGGACCTGGTCGCACGTGCACTTGCAGACCGAATGGATCATGAACGATCGCAAGTACACCGATGCGGGGCGCACGGAGGCTGCGAACGGCGGGCTCTCCCCGGATCGACGGCTGTGGGGCGGATATGCGTTGCTGGGGTACAGGACACCGTGGCTCGGGACGATGCCGTACTTCAAGTTCGAGTACAGCCCCGAGCCCCAAACCCAGGCCATCGGCATCGCCGATAAGTTCGTGATGTACGCCGGCGGGTTGAATATCCGCCCCGTCCCACGCGTCGTGTTCAAGGTCGAGTACACGCAAGCCTACACTCCCGGGCAAGGGAGCTCTCTCTTCGCGGGTCAGACGATCCGAGGGATTGACCTTCAGGCGGCATGGGCGTTCTGATGAATACTGTGAACCTGTCCCGTCGCGGTCTGCTCCTGGGTCTCTCCACCCTGGCGGTGGTCGCAATCACAGGTACCGGCACCGCCGCGGAGCGCACGGCGGTCGCCGTCCTGGTCTCGAAAAAGGGCAAGCTCAACGAGCTGAGCTTCGGAACGCTTCGCCGCCTGTTCCAAGCCAAGGTCGTCAACGATCCCGACGGTGGACGCCTGGTGCCGATCAACCTGCCCGCCGCGAATCCCGTGCGCCAGGCTTTCGATCGGGCGGTCCTGAAGATGGACCCCGACGAGGTCGGGCGGTACTGGATCGACCAGAGCATCCGCGGGCGAGCGAAGCCTCCGCGAACGGCCGACTCCGTGGGCGCGATGATCCGGATGCTCGAGAAGAACGCGGCGGCGGTGGGCTACGCCCCGATGGCCGCGGTCACGGCGCACGCAAGACTCCTGCGCGTCGACGGCAAGGTTCCATCCGATGAGGGCTACGCCGTCGTAGCGTGAGCTCCCCCGTGTCGCCCGCGCGTGGGGGGACATCACCTTGGGAAGCCCGGGCGAAGCGTGTGGCACCCTGCTTGCTGGACGGGACCTCGTGAACCTCTGCGGACTCGAAGGCAGGATCTCGGCCCGATACGGGCTGGTGCCCCGTCACGGGTGGCGCGGTGCCCTGCGACACGCCGTGCGCGAAATCGGCCTTGCCCGCGCCATGAGCGAGACCGAGCTGATGCTCGCCAGCTTCCACGATCCCGACATCCTCAGGGAGCTGGCCGGCGCTCTTCCGTCGAAGCAAGGCGGGGTCCCGATCGGCCCCGACGTCGTTCACGTGCTGGCGCGCAGGCTTCGGGAATCGAGTCCGCCGCAAGGCGTAGCGCCGCCATGGCGCATCTGGACCGCATGCTGCTCGACCGGGCAGGAGACCTGGGCAGTCGCGGCGATGCTGCTCGACGCGCTCGAAGGCGCGGGCGCGCTGACCGTGCTGGGGACGGACCTGTCGGTAGCGGCGATCGAGCAGGCCCGTCGCGGAGAATACCCGCTCGATTCCATGCGAGGGATTCCCCACGAGGTGCTCTCGAAGCAGGGCGAGCTCCGCGCGATCCGCGCGGTGTACTCGCACCCGCAGGCGCTCGCGCAGTGCCGCGCCTGGCTCGACCTGAACCTGCCCGACGTGCCGCAGCAGGGCACGCACTCGACCGCGCAGGCCGCGGAGCTCGCGGCGCGCAGCGACGAGATCGGTGCAATCGCGAGCCCCGTCGCTGCCGAGCTCTACGGCCTGCGCGTGGTGAG